>NZ_CP113945.1:1500000-1708996 GCF_029392855.1 Lactobacillus sp. ESL0680
AAGCCTAAGATCCAGTTAGTAACACCGGCGTGGCGTTCATCTTCAGTGTACTTGTTCTTAAAGAACGTTGTCGCAATCGCAGTCGCAAACGGCGGTACCATCCCACCGACCATTACAGCAGCCATCATCACAGCGGCAACCGTTGAGTGCGGGTCATTAGCAAAGGCACCAGAAGCAAAGACATAAGCAGCCTTATTGAACGGGCCACCCATATCAATTGACATCATCGCTGCTAAGATCATGGTCAAGACAACCAAGTTGCCGGTTCCCATTTTATTTAAGAAGTTAGTAATCGCAAAGTTAATACTACTAAAAATCGGGTTAACAATGTAATACATAATTAAGGCGATTAATAACAAACTCAATATCGGGTATATCAGCATTGGCTTCATTCCCTCAAGCGACTTTGGTATCTTGGTACACAACTTTTTCAAGCCAACTACTAGGTATCCAGCAATAAATCCAGAAGCTAAACCACCCAGAAAACCAGCCGGTGATTTGGCATTAGTGATTACGTTGGCTACATAAGTGCCACCGTAAGAGCCACTATAAACAGTCGCCATAAACCCGCCGACAAAACCCGGCATCAATGCCGGCAAATCACCGATTGACTCAGCGATATAACCTGACAAAATCGGTACCATAAAGGCAAAGGCCATGTTTCCGGCATTATTAAGAAAGATGAAGGCTGGTGATTTTGGTCCACCGGCATAATTTTCCACAATAAAGGAAATCGCCATCAAAATCCCGCCGCCGATAACAAACGGCAACATGTGAGAAACACCATTCATCAAGTTTTGATAAATTGAACCCCAGACGCCCTTCTTTGAGCTGTCACTATCATCAGCCTTACTGTCTGAATGATAAACATTCGCCTTGCCTTCCAGAATGGTTTTAACCAACTCGTCGGGCTTATTAATCCCGTCAACTACCGGTCGACTAATCAATGGTTTGCCATCAAAACGTGGCATATCAACCTTTTTATCGGAAGCAATCACGACACCTTGTGCGCGACTGATTTCTTCAGGAGTCAGTTTATCCTTAACGCCTTCTGAACCATTGGTCTCAATTCTGACATCAGCGCCGAGCTTGTTGCCGGCTTTAATCAGCGCTTCTTGCGCCATATAAGTGTGGGCAATTCCGTTAATGCAGGCTGTTACCCCAACAATCAGTGGCTTATTGCTGGCGCTACTCTTTGCTTGACTTGCCGCTTGCTTTTCGGCATCACTCTTAGATTCAGCTTGTTCAAACAGGGCGATTACTTCCTTAGGTGTTTGTGCCAATTTCAGTGCACTAACCAAATCAGGATTAATTAGTAGTCCCGATAACTTAGCTAAGGCTTCAAGGTGCGTGTTATCAGCACCAGCTGGCGCGGTAATCATGAAAAACAGGTAAACTGGCTTGCCATCAAGTGAATTATAATCAATTCCCTGTTTACTTTTAGCAAACAACACCCGCGCCTTGTTAATTGACTTGTTGCGCGCATGCGGCATCGCAATACCATCGCCAATCCCAGTTGTCGACTCATCTTCGCGCTCCCAAATCGACTTAATGAACTCATCTTCATTATTGACAATTCCGGTCTGCACTTCGAGGTCGGCCATCTCCTTAATCGCATCTTCCTTATTCGTTGCCTTCAGCGACATAATCATAGATTCAGGAGCTAAAATATCTTTGATTTTCATAGCTAATTCTCCTTTTTATGAAATCTGCTCTACCTTAATTTGCGGCAAAACCGCATCAATCTGACTTTTAACCGCAATATCCTTAGTAAAGGCAGTCGCGGCACCACAGGCCATCCCAATACGAAAACTTTCTTTAGGATTACCACTCTTAACATAACTGCCAACAAAGCCAGCAATCATTGAGTCTCCAGCACCAACGGAGTTAACAGCTATACCAACAGCAGCCGGAGCATGATAAACATGTTCCTTGGTTATTAAATAGCCTCCCTGAGCAGCTAGCGACACCATGACATTTTGGGCTCCCTTGTCTAGCAGCTTTCGGGCACAAGTCAGCATCTCTTGGTCGCTGTTAAAAGTCGTATTAAACATATCCGCCAATTCATGATGATTGGGCTTAACTACCAGCGGCTCATAACTCAAAGTATCTAAGAGTGCTTGCCCAGTTGTATCAATCACAAATTCAGCACCAGCCTTTTTAATTAGCGGCAGCAACTTTTGATAAAAATCGACCGGCAAATTTGGCGCTAAAGACCCACTTAAAACAACAATATCGCCAGCTTGTAAGTCGCTAAAGCGGTCTTCAAAAGCCGCAACTTCTGCAGGTGCAATCGCGGGACCGGCGGCATTAATTTCCGTTTCCTGCTCGGCATGCACCTTAACGTTCACCCGCGTCAAATCTTTGATGGTCACAAAGTCGTTGACAATTCGGTGCTGATTCAATTGGCGCACTAATTCCTTACCAGTAAAGCCGCCGACAAATCCCCAAGCCGTGTTTTCAATTCCTAGCTGATTAAGAATTTGTGACACATTAATGCCCTTGCCGCCAGCCAAAAAGGTCGCATCTTGTGTACGGTTCACTGCACCAGGAATAACTTTTTGCGGCTGCATGACATAATCCAAAGCTGGATTAACAGTAACTGTATAAATCATTATTTTGCCTCCTTTAAATCAATTTCGTGAGGTAGTATCTGCCTTTGCTCATTCGTTAGGTCAGTCGTAATTACACTGACATCTTGACTATTAGCAAAAATCGCGAAGTTGCGTTCACCAATTTTAGAAGCATCAGTCAAAACATAAGTGTGTCGCGCCTGAAGAATTTCCATTTTTTTCATCGCTGCTTCTTCTGGATCAGGTGTGGTCAAGTTGCCTTCCTGATCTAACCCGTTAGTCCCAACAAAGCTAGCGGCAAACTTCATCCCCTCTAGCTGCCTAATCGCTGATTGACCAACAACCGCGTGAGTATCATCTTTGACACGTCCGCCTAATAGGATCGTGTCAAGTTCATGATTTAATGCCCCTAATGCTGTCTCCAGACCATTAGTCACAATCGTAACGTGAGGAATATCCGCCAAAAATGGCACCATTTCATAAGCCGTCGTCCCCGCATCAATAAAGATATAATCATTTTCATGAACAAAATGTTCCACTGCATAACGGGCAATTTTTATTTTCGCTTCATGGTTCATACTAAAACGAATATGCTGGGACACATCATGCGCGAAATTTTTCACAGATTGTGCACCGCCATGGATTCTTTTAAGTAGTCCCTGTTGCTCTAACTGAATCAAATCACGGCGAATTGTCGATTCTGATGTGTTGGTAATCGTCGATAAATCCTTGACCTGACACATTTCGTGTTGATTCACATAATTCTCAATAATTTTTTGCCTTTCTTGCGTTAACATTCTATCCACCTCTTGCACATATTGTATTCGGTTCCATCACCAAAATCAATCATTTTAGTGCAAAATCATTCATTTTTATTCAAAGATGCGCATAAATAGCTATAAAAAGAGCACTAACCCGAAAAGATTAGCGCTTTTTAATTAAGCTAATAAATAATCAACGGTTGCCATGCCGGCTGCTTTTACCGCAATCAACATACAACGTTCATCCAACATAAAGTTAGGACTATGGTGCGGATGAGTCTGACCATCAGCAACATCACACCCAACATATAAAAAAGTACACGGCTTTTGCAAAGCATAATAAGAAAAATCTTCGGAAGGATCTTGGGCGCCAAAATCTCTGACTTCTTTAATTTCCGGAATATTCGGTAGTTCCTTTTGTAAGTTGGCAACAACCTGCTTAGTAAAATCGGGATCATTATATAGCACTGGTACATCCTTGATAATTTCATATTCAGCTTTAACGCCAAACATTGCCTCTGTTCCCGTAATTAACTTCTTGAGCTGCTCATGAATAAGTGTCCGCGTCTTTTCCTTCATGATTCGAATATCACCCTTTAGTGTGACCGTCTCTTTAATGGCATTACTAGTGCCAACGCCATCAAATGAACCGACCGTAATACTAGCGTGATCGGCTGGCTCAACTCGCCGAGAAACGATTGTTTGTAAGGCAGTCACAAAATAAGATCCAGCAACAATGGCATCATTTGACAATTGCGGCATTGAGCCATGACCACCTTTACCGATAAATTTAACCGTAAAGTTCGAGCGACCAGTTTGACTTTCACCTAAATGATAAGCAACCGAACCAACAGGCATTGTTGACATCACGTGAATCCCGATCACATTATCAACATTATCCAAAACGCTGCCGGCAATCATTGCTTGGGCACCACTTGGAGCCTTTTCTTCGGCAGGTTGATGAATAATCCTAATCGAACCCCGCAATTTATCCTTGAGCGCGATTAGATTTTTAGCTAAAACCATTAAATAAGCAGTATGGGCGTCATGGCCACAGGCATGCATTACGCCAGAATTTTGCGACTTAAACGGCAACCGACTGTCTTCCTGAACAGCCAAGCCATCAAAATCAGCCCGCAGCCCAAGTTTGCGTCCAGGTTTGCCACTGTCAATATCTACAGTAATACCAAACCCTGACCCGCAATCCTTAACCGTGCAGTCTAAGCCATCATAAAAATGCTTAATATAATCATGAGTTTCTTGCTCTTCATTTGATAATTCAGGGTGAGCATGTAAATGCCGACGAATTTCGATCATTTCGGCTTGGTCATGATCTAATCGCTCTAATAATTCTTCTTTAACAGTCATTTAATTCTCCTTATTAATCCTAAGACATCACAGTTAATTCAATTATACGTCACAATTTTGCTAGTACTAAAAATGGACTGGCTTCTTGTGCTAAAATTAAAAGGTTGTCTTTAATAAATAGTAAGGAAGTTTAATCAATGGAAGAAAACGAACCACAGATACGACGACACCACATTTCTGCCAGCCACCACATGAAAATTCAATGGAAAGAATTTTTCAAAAGTCCTGACGATACCCTAATTAAGGACACAACCTTAGTTGAAAAAGGGTCGCTGGTTGGTAGAATTGGCATTATGCTACTGGAATGCGGCACTGGTGCTTGGCGCGTGCGCGACTCAATGAACACCGTGGCGCGTGCACTTGACATTACTTGCTCAGTTGACATTGGGCTAATCTCAATCGAATATACCTGCTTCGACGTTAATAACAAGTCATATTCGCAGACCCTAACCTTGCCGACCACTGAAGTTAACATGAACAAGTTAAATAAAATGGAGCAATTTGTCCGCCAATTTGAAAATAATAATGACCATTTGTCAATTGGCGAAATTCATCACCGGTTAAATGAAATCGAACGCCACACAGCCAACTATCCTGTGATTATTGCAGCCTTAAGTGCCGGATTAGCCTGCGGGAGCTTTATTTTTCTCTTAGGCGGCGGTCTACCGGAAATGATCTGTACCTTCTTTGGTGCCTTAGTCGGCAACTACGTGCGCGGCGAAATGAGTAAACGCAAAATTACACTTGTTGCCAAAATCGCCGTTGGTGTTGCCATTTCTTGTGCTGTTTACTTTTTATGCTTTATGCTGGGACAAAAACTTTTAGGCTGGAATCACGATCATGCTTATGGCTATATCGGTGCGATGCTCTATGTTATCCCTGGTTTTCCTTTCATTACTTCTGGTCTCGACATGTCCAAACTCGATATGCGTTCAGGACTAGAGCGCTTGGCTTATGCCTGCTTAGTAATCATGACAGCAACAATGGTTGGGTGGGGCGTTGCAATTAGCCTGCACCTAACGCCTGGCGCGATGCCAAAGCTTAATTTAACGCCAACTGTTCTAACCTTTTGCCGGATTATTGCAAGCTTTTGCGGTGTCTTTGGCTTCTCCGTCATGTTCAACGCTAAACCCCAAATGGCACTTGTGGCTGCCATAATCGGTGCTATTGCTAACACCTTGCGCCTAAGTCTAGTTGACTATAACCATTTACCGGCAGCTCTTGCCGCCTTTATTGGTTCCCTACTTGCCGGGTTATTAGCCAGCTTTGTTCGCGAAAAGGTGGGCTTTCCTAGAATTGCAATTACTGTCCCCGCAATTGTCATCATGGTACCTGGGCTTTATATGTACCGTGCTGTTTTCAACTTTGGCATCACTAACATTAATGTTGGTGCTTATTGGATTATGAATGCATTAATGATTGTGGTCGCCCTGCCAATTGGCTTATTAACGGCCCGAATCTTAACTGATGCTAAGTGGCGCCACGCCGACTAAATATTTTTAGATAAAATAAACGCTCATTTGTAATGAGCGTTTTTAATTTATGATAGAAAAAAACGGACAAGACTTTCGTCTTGTCCATTTCTGTGTAAGTAAACATTAGCTACTAAATATTAATAAAACTAATAAATTTTTACAACCTATTTGCCTGTCCCAATCTATAAGCCCATCATATGAGCAAAAACCGGAACAAGCAAATTATCAACTAAGCCAGTAGCGACAACCGCAACTGCTGCCATGGCTCCTTGTACAGAGCCAAGTTCCAAACCGAAAGCTGAACCAATTGTGTGACCAGCAGCACCTAAGCCTAGGCCAGTTCCCATTGGGTCACTATCAAGTCTGAACCATCTAACCATTTGCTTACCTAAGGCATAGATGACAACCGCATTCAAGATGCAGGCCATTGCCGTAATTGAAGCATTACCACCAATTGCTGTCGTTAATGGCATAGCAATCGCTGTTGTAGCTGACTGACTAAGCATTGATCTGATACCTACTTTATCAAGTCCAACTGCCTTAGAAACTAAGGTAATCAGAACCAATGAAATAAAGGTACCAATAATCAAGCTCAATAAGATGATAACCCAATTCTTTTTAACAACGTCGTTACGTTTATATAGCGGCACTGCAAAAGCAATTGTGGCTGGGGTGATAAACCAAAAGATAATATCACCACCAGGCTTGTAAGCTTGGGTATAAACTTGAGCTGTTGAAACATTAAAGCACTTAGCTAATACCATCAAGATTACAATTCCCAAAACCATTGCAACAAACAATGGTTGGAAAATAAATAGACCATGAGATTTTTTAAACAACCACTTACCAATTAAAAAGACGAGCAGTGATAAAAAGACTCCGAACAAAGGATTACTGATATAAGCCATTATTTGCCATCTCCTGTCTTAACATCTTTAGAAACTGAACCTAATTTGGCTGAGGTCAACTTCTTTTTTACCCAAAGCAATGCTCTTGTTGTATATGCAGTTACAACTAACAAGATAACTGTTGCTAATAAAATAACTATAATTAGCTTAACTCCTTGGGCCTTCATAATGTCTAAATTACCCGCAATGGAAATCCCAGAGGGAACAAACATAAAGCTAATTAATGAAATGAGGGCACTACCAAATGAATCAACCCATTCAAGCTTAACAATATGAGTTGTTAATAGTACATATAATAGGACTAAACCGATAACTGGTGTTGGTACCGGGAAGCTCTTCGGCATTACTTCTGAAATTAATTGTGATGCAAACAAGATTGCTGCATAGACCAGCATTTGGAATAAAAGCGGCGCTGATTTATGTTCAGATTCTTTATTTTTCATCTTACTCATCCTTTCGCGTTTTCCTTATCTTCACGGATAAAGATACTAGAGAAAAGGCAGTTTGTGAGCAAAATTAGGCTGAACTGCAAAAATCAGACTGTGAACTGCAAATGAGCGAAAGTGAATGTTATTGCACTTAAATGCGCTTACATCCCTAACCTTTGACTTAAATCTTTTCTATATGAACGGCCAACCTGGACTTTTTCACCATTACTCATCACCAATAACAATGTATTATTGAACCACGGCTGAACCTCTTTGACTTCCTCAATATTAACAATTGAATTACGGTGAACCTGCATGAACTTAGCCTGATTGAGGCGCTCCTTTAACCAAGCCAAAGTTTCATGAGTTTCATAATTATTTTGAGCTGTTGAAATTGTCAAGACACCACTATTAATCGTCGCCACAATCAAGTCGTTCTTTTTAATTACAACATTACGATCATCGAGTTCAATGCTAAGCATTTCATTAACCACATGATGCTGCTCCTTACTAATTTGCGGTTGCTCACGCGAGCCCATTACGTTTCGCACCTTAGTTAAGGCCTGATCGATCCGTTCCTGCTCAAATGGTTTTAGGACATAGTCCAAAGCACCAACATCAAATGCCTTTACGGCATACTCATCATACGCGGTTGAAAAAATAATAATCGGTGAATAATCCGCGGGCTTCAATTCATTAGCTAACTCAAAGCCGTTTTCTTCATTAAGTGAAATATCCAAAAACATTAAGTCAATTTTGTTTTTAAGCAGCTCCATCTGTGCCTGCTTAATGTCTTCTGCCTGATAAATAGATAGTTCTATCCCACTAACGCTTGGGCTTTTGGTAATTAAATACTCTAACTCAGTTCTTGCCAGCGGCTCGTCATCAACCAATAAAATTTTCATAATTCACACCTCTTTATTAATTATTATCAACCAGACTAGCTGGTGATTTACTCTTTAATGGAATAACCGTTTTAAAAATCGTACCACTGTCACTAGTTTCAATTTGCAATTTACTGCTGGTACCATACAATCCTTTAAGTCGCATATTCAAATTATATAGTGCTGTGCCCGTTCCACTGCCCTTTTTTGATTCGCTGACTGGCTTTTTGCCTAAATATTTCAGAACATCCGGATCAACACCGTTACCGTTGTCAATTGCCGCTATTTCCATATGTTTATTATCTAATTTCTTAAGCTGGATAATAATTCGGTTGCCCTGCTTTCGACCCTTAAAAGCATGACGCACCGCATTTTCGACAAAGATCTGCAAACAAAACGACGGCAAAAGTGTATCGTCAGGGACACCAATTTGGTAATCAATTGTAAATTTATTAGGAAAGCGTAGCTTTTCAATGCTCATATAGGAATCAACGTGCCGGCGTTCCTGATTCAGTGTTACTTCCTTTTCTTGACCATTGCGCAAACTTGACCTGAAAAAGACACTTAGCTGCATTAATGCCTGATGTGCTTTTTCAACGTTTACTCTCATTAATGCTCCAATCGTGTTAATCGCATTGAAGAAAAAGTGTGGGTTAATCTGAACTTGCAAGGCCTTAATCTCTGCTTCATTGAGTAAGCTGGTCTGTTGTTCGGCAATCCCAATTGCCAATTGTCCTGAAAAAATCATGGCTAACCCACGCACCAAGTTTTCTTCAACGACCGTCATCTTACTGCCCTCGCAAAAGTACAGCTTAAGAGCACCAATTGTCTGATTATTAACACGCAAAGGAAATACAATTGCCGAGGTTAATGGGCAAGATGGTTCTGGACAGCCGATCTCTTTTTTCGAATAGGCCAACTTTTCCTTTCCTGTTAAGATAGCAGTCTTGGATAAGTCAGTTATTACGGGTTCACCCGCGATATGGTGATCTTCACCAGCACCAACGTGAGCAAGAACATTAACTCGGTCGGTTAACCCCACCGCGTCAAAGTTAGTGTATTGCTTAATAATTTGACAAACGTGCTTGGCCGAATCAAAGTCAAGCCCCTTGCGAAAATAAGGCAGCGTTTTGTTAGTTAATTCCAAAACATCTTTAGTTTGAACCGCCCTCAACTGGCGCTCATTTGACAGGTAAGTCTTCAAAATCTCAATAAATAAACTTGCACCAATGGTATTTAACAGAACCATCGGGACAAAAATCAAGTTTACTAGGCCTATACCATGGAAAGTAAAGATGAAGGCCATCTGAATTAATTCCGCAAAAAAAGCTAAGACAGCTACCCATGGCGTTGATGGATAAAGATTATCGCCTTTAACGCGATCACCGCATATTCCAACAAGATAACCAATAAGAACCGAACTAAAAATATAAAAATAATCAGAAAAGCCGCCAAAGACAACCCGGTGCAGACCACCTATTAGACCAACCATCATCCCAACATACGGTCCACCAGTTAGGCTAGCTGCTGTAATCACTAGAATACGCGTATTGGCGATCGAATCCGATTGCGGCAAACCCGTTATAATCAACGGCGTAACTACTTCCTTGGAACTAGTAATCTCAACCCCCGTCAAATTCGCCATCACAACAAAAATTGCAAAAATAATCGTCAGCCAAATTTGCGATTTTAACGTTCTTTTTTCAATTAAGTTCCTAAAAAAGCGCATGTTAACAAGCAAAAATGCCAGCAGCATAATAATGCCCAGCCGTTCCATCAGCAAAATAAATAAGTTAAACATTGTCAATTACTCCCGTTGTGTCTTATTACATTTATTATTGCACAAATCAAAGTATTTTCTTTAAGCAACTTTTTATTGCACTGTCTTAAGTAAATAAAAAGTATTCTAAACTATACAATTTAGAATACTTTAACCTACTAGGTATTATATTTACAAATATAAAACTATGAAATTTCGACATCGCCCTCTTTGGTAGTTATCTTTACTAAAGGCTGACCGGAAACCGTCTTTGAAAAATGTTTACCCTTGTTAGAACCATGATATTTAATATCACCTTCAGGGGTTGATGCTGTGTAGCTGACACTTGGTGCATGCTTAATATCAACATCACCTTCCTTAAGTGTTAGCGTACTATTGCCAGTGAATTTTGTGCCGGAAAATTCAGCATCACCTTCAGTTAATTGGGCAATCAGCTTTAATGCCCCCTTGGACACATCGAGGTCGCCCTCTTTTAAAGCGATTTTTGCACTTGAAGCTGAGACATTCTTAAATTCAACGTCGCCGCCAGTATTTTTAATATACAAACTGCTTAACTTCAGATTTTTCAACTCAATATCGCCATCTGAACTAGTACTTGAAATTTTCGTCAATTTGCTCTTAGGAACAGTAATGCTAATATCGGCATCGTCATCATCGCCGCCTTTTTGAGAAACATTTAATTGACCCTTAGTGACAGATGCATGCAGAGCGTGGTCGTCATCATCAAACTTGACTTGATACTTACTACCGGCATGAATCGAAACATCTGCCTCTTTCAAGTTAAGTTTGATTTTACTAAATGATCCAACTTCAACAGTCCGCCAATCATCAGAATCTGCTGCTACCTGTGTACTAGTTTTTGAATTAAACAGTTGACCAGTTGCAATTGCACCAATTGCCATAATCATAGTTATAACTTTTGTACTCTTTTTCATTTTATCTCTTCCTAACAAACACAATTTATTATAACGTAGAAGATTTTAATATAAACTTTTTAAAAATTCAAACGTCTAACCAAGTTTTGTCTTTTATGAGCATGTTGTTAAAGTAGTTCAGCTATATTTAATTAGATAACTATATATTATATAAGGTTATTTATTCTCTTCTTTAGCTGTTGGCAAACCAAATGAACCAATTAAGCCAATTACTGCAAAGATGAGCATTAAGATGAAGCCCCAATGGTAACCTGTTGCCAAAGCAGAAGCTTTATTCACTCCTGCATTAGCAGAACCAATAGTCACAACCAGCATTGCCAAGGCTGTTCCTAGTGACCCACCAATCTGGCGAATTGTTGACGATCCAGCATTGGCGTGAGCCGTCATGCTTGACTGTACCTGGTTAATTCCCGCGGTAAAGGTTGTCATCATCGTAAAGGAAATCCCGACCATCCGCAAAGCGTAACATATACCAATCATCACTAAGCTAGTTTGCGCGCTGAAAGTCAGCATTGGTACCGTACCAAGAACTAGCATTGCAAAACCAAATAGTGATAACTTTTTAATTCCTAACTTGTCATACAAAGTCCCCGAAATCGGGTTGCAGATAATCATCAACAATGCTCCAGGCATCATTACAAGACCAGAAGTCAAGGCTGTTTCGCCGCGTGTCGTCTGCAAATATAGCGGCAAGACCAGTTCAATTCCGACCATGGCCAAGTTACTGATTGTACTTAATAGCGTACAGAGGTTAAACTGCCAATTTTTAAAAACGCGAATATCAAGTAGTGGTTCTTCTAAATGTAATTGTCTCCGGCAGAAAAGATAAATGACTACCAAACCAATAATAAAAATGAGAGCTAAGGTAAACGTGATTTTGCCAGTGTTACCAATTTCTGACAAAGCATACAAAATTAGCCCGAAGCCAAAAATTGATTCTAAGAATGAAATCACATCTGTTGTACTCATGTGCGGCGTTGTAATATTTTGCACCGTAAAGATTGCCAAGAGAGCTACCAGACCACTGGTAACACTCAAAATGATAAAGAGCATCTGCCAGCCAGAATATTTTAAAATCAAGCCAGAAATTGTCGGGCCTACTGCTGGACCAAAGCCAATGACCAATCCCGTAATTCCCATTGCCATACCGCGCTTTTCAGGTGGAAACATCATCAAAATCACGTTCTGAATAAATGGCATCAGGCCACCAGCCGCAATTGCCTCAATAATCCGTCCTGTTAACAAAACATAAAAATTAGGTGCGAAAACACAAATTAGCGAACCAATAAAGAAAATTCCCATCATGGTTAAATAATTTTGCTTCATGCTAAATGATTCAAAAATCCAGGCGGACATTGGAATCATTAGACCAACCACCAATAAATATGCAGTTGTCAGCCATTGGGCCGTGGACTGGCTGACGCCAAACGCAGCCATAATTGTTGGCAATGCATTATTTAGGAAGGTTTCTGCTAATAGCGCCACAAAGGCACCAAACAGCAGCACCGCCATCATTAAGTTTCGCTTTTTTCCAGAAATTTGTTTTATTTCTTGTGTCATCTTTTCTCCTTTTATGTAGTAAGCTACACTTTTACAAATAAAAATGAGATATTAAAAATTAGAGATAATTCGATTTAACAATCTACTTAGTTGCTCAACATCTTGCTGATTCATCCCCTGAATTATTTGCTGATTGGTTTCAGCCATAATCTGGTGAATAGTAGCAATATTATCATCAATCAATTTAAACCCTTTAGCAGATAAAGTTAATACAATCTGACGTTGATCGCTCTTAAGATGGGCTGTTTCAATAAGCTGATTACTTTCTAGTCGTCTAACAATTCCCCGAATTGTTGGGTGACTTAAAACAAAGGTATCAGCAATTTCTTTTTGCGTAATGGTTCTGCCCTTAGAATCATACAGATAAACCATTAGTGAAATCTGCGCTCCAGTTAATGAATATTCACTAAATATACTAGCAAAGCGATTATTTAAGGCTTTCTCAATTAGAGTATTAGCAATTTTAAATTTTGGTCCTAATTGATTTAAGAATATTTCTGACATTTTAACCTCTCTTGTTTTAAGTAGTATACTACAGTTCTTGCAAAATGACTAATTTAAATTTTCTTAGTAATAATTAAAAAAGCCTCTTTGTTCGGCAACATAATTAGATTATAATTAAAATAAGATTTGTTTATTATTAAATATGTTGCTTAATTTGAGGTACGCAAATGGATTTATTAACAACTATCCACAATAAGGGATTAATTTTAGATGGGGCAATGTCTGATGAACTAGAAAAGCAAGGAGTAATAACAAATAATAAATTATGGACAGCGATTGCTCTAACAAACAACCTTCCGGCCGTTTACCAAGCCCACTGGAACTATCTTCAAGCAGGTGCCCAATTAATTATTACTGACACTTATCAAGCTAACGTGCCAGCTTTCGTTGAAGCTGGTTACACTGAGCAGGAAGCCATAGACCTTATTGCAAATGCCGTTAAAATTGCCAAAAAAGCCCGTGACGATTATGAATTAAAGACTGGCAAGCACAATTTTGTCGCTGGTTCCATCGGTTCTTATGGTGCCTATCTAGCAGACGGCAGTGAATACCGTGGGGATTACAACCTTACAACTAACGAATATCTTGACTTTCATTTACCCAGTTTAAACACAGTCATTGCGCAGCGTCCAGATTGTCTGGCAATTGAAACGCAACCTAAATTAACGGAAGTTATCGCACTTTTAACTTGGCTTACCAATAATGCTCCACAAATACCTGTTTACGTCAGTTTTACACTGCACGATACAACCAGAATCAGTGATGGTACCAGCTTAAAGAAAGTTATCCCCGCAATTAACGAGTTCCAGCAAGTTTTTGCAGTTGGCATTAACTGTGTCAAGCCTATCCTCGTTACAACAACCATCAAGACGATTCACCAATTAACTGATAAAGAAATTGTCGTCTATCCCAATCAGGGCTATTCTTATGATTCATTTTCCAAGACTTGGTTAAAAATTCCATACACTACCGATTTTTATCAAAGTACCAAAAAATGGTACAAGGTAGGGGCACATTTAATCGGCGGGTGCTGCACCACAGGACCAGAACAAACACGTGAAATTGCCCGCGCTTTTCAAGAAATTTAAGTTAGCTTAATTATTTCAGAAAGTCTGATAATGTTTTATAATTAAACTAACAATATATAAATGTATAAGGAGGCTTATAATGGGCTTTATTCTCATGGTTAGCAGCTTAATTATTGGTGGTGGTCTAATCGCTATTGCAATCTTAGCTGCTACCAACCAAACTTTAAAATATTTAACTTTGTCAATTGGCAGTTTAGCTTTATTAGGTGGCTTAGTTCTATTATTGGCACCAACATTTTCTCATCAAGTTTATGATTGGCTATATACATTAATTATTAACCATCAATTTTAATTATAAAAATAGAGTAGCAGTTAGCTACTCTATTTTGTTCCCAAATATTTTATTTAATTCTTATCAGCAATTGCCTGAATTGCATTTCTTCCTGAGAAAATGCAGTAGCCGGCATGAGTACCCGGAACATTAACACCATAGGTATCACCGTATAAAACTGCTGACCCATCACTACCAATTGCATAAAGTCCTGGGATCGGTCTGCCCTTGGTATCTAAAACTTCATTATTAATGTTCACACGTAACCCATCACCAGTGGTGTAGGCACCAACCCCTAATTCAATTGCGTAAAATGGTCCGTCACCAGCAATTGGCAGCATATACTTAGCAGGCTTATGGAAGTCAACATCTTCACCCTTTGCGGCCATTTCATTGTAGTGCTTAACGTAAGCTGGCAAGTTTGGTGTGTCAATTTCTTCAGCTAAGTCTTCAATCGTAGCTGCCTTATGCAAGAATTTGCGACCATCCTTTTCAGCCTTTTCAATATCATCGCGCAAAGTTGGGTATCTATCTTCTGGAACCATTGGCTTCATTGAACGTGGGTAGGCCTTGTCAGTAAAGTCATCTAAAATTGATTGACTAAAGATACAGAAGACGCGGTCTTGGCGGTTCATTGCATTGCCTTCATTTGCCCAGTTAACAACACAGGCCGCCTCATTAACAAAGCGTTCGCCTAGTTCATTAACCCACATTTGTGGTTGGTCGCAGACTGAGCTCCACATTGCCGTTCCCCATAACTTAAAGGCAGGAACAGTTTTATCCTTTAATTGGCCGCCAAACATCATTGACATTCCAGTAAAGTACTTCTTAGCTCCCAATTTCCATGCTAAGCGCAGTCCATCCCCAGTACTCTTACCTGAATTAACTGGAATTACATTATCTGGATTTTGGTGTGGTGTCTTGCCAAATAATTCTGAATCGTTCAAGTAACCACCTGATGCCAAAACCACGTTTTTAGCATTAATCACTTCAGTAGTGCCATCTTCCACCATTGTTAAGGTCACATCATAACTCTGGTCATCTTGAGGTGTCAAATCAGTTACCTTAGTTAGGGTCTTAATAATTAGTCCCTTCTTAGTAGCATACGGTTCTAATCCCTTATGAATCGCATCATGACCCTTGCCTTCAAACAAATGCCACGTTCTAACGCTGGTTCCCATATTGACAACCATCCAGAACTTAACGCCGCGGTCTTGCAGCCAAGAAACATTCTTACCAGCATTATCAATGTAGCGTTGCCACATTCTGCCGTCACCCTTGTAGTGAGAATAGTTCAATTCTTCTTCAAGCAGTTCCTTCTTGTCAATGACGGCATTGTCCTTCTTCTGCAGTTCGGAATCGGCAGCAAATACACCTTCAACATAGTTACCAGTACCACCAGTAGTCTTGCCTTTTTCAACTAATAAGGTCTTCAAGTTGTTATCAACGGCTTCTGCAGCTGCAGCAAAGCCAGCAAGACCGGCACCAACAATGACAACATCATATTTTTCTTCTGTCATGATTTTCCCTCTCTAGTAAAAAACACGTATAAATCAAAATTTCTTCAATTCATACATGTTTTTAAATTTTATTTGCTGGCTTTTGCAGTTTCAGCGGCATCAATTCCGGCTAACCGACCTGAAATGTACGCAAAACCTAATGTTCCACCTTCAAAGTCAACATAAGCCTTACCATACATACCAGATGCATCAGCACCAGTAACATAAAGATTAGGAACAGGTTCACCTTCTGGTGTTAAAGCGTGCATCTTTTCATCAATCGTTGCACCACCAAGTGTTCCCAAGTTACGGGCAATAAACTTAACTGCGTAGAATGGGCCATTTTCAACTGGAATCATTCTATTAGTATCAGAGAAGAATAGGTCATCTTCACCGGTCTTCTTGGCATTATTGTATTGGGCAACAGACTTCTGCAAGTTATCAGAATCAACACCCATCTTATTGGCCAATTCTTCAATAGTATCGCCAATAAAGACAACATTTGTTGACTCAAGTTGATTTAACAAAGCAGTGAAATCAGTCTTCTCATGCTCACGCTTAATGTTTTCTTCGGTATCAGTTGGGTAATTAAATTCCATGTAGAATTCACGATGGTTTTTCCATTTCCCATAATGATCTTCAATCGCAACTGTACCGCCTTCCTTGATCTTATCCAACATCGCTTGATCAAGAACAACATATTCAGTTTGTTTTGGCTGTTCAGATAATTCGGCACCATGAACAGCAAAGTCCAAAGCATGAGTTTCACTAGCGTAACGCTGACCCCGATTATTAACGCGCAAGTTCGGGAAGTCAGCTAAAGCATTGAGTGGCATCCAACCAGGGCCAACAATCTTAGCCATTGCACCAATATCTTCATTACTGAATGTTTGCCAGAAGTAATGCGTTGAACCATTAATATGATGAGCAGTACCAGCATCCCAAGCCATGTTCAAACCGTCACCGGTATTTTGCAAAACTTGACCTTGTGTGCTGACATCACCCAAGTATTCTTTACGCATTTCTGGATTACCACCAAAACCACCGGTAGCAATAATCACCTTTTTGGCATGTACTTCTAAAGTAGAATCATCACCTTGGGCAACAACACCAGTAACTGCACCATCTTCTTGCAACAATTTTTTAGCAGCGAAGCCAAAGTACATCTTGCCGCCAATTGATTCGAATTTTTCAATCAGCTTGGTAATTGCCTTGGTACCACCTTCTTGGTAGCCATGCAAAGTTGCAGGCATCCCAATATGGTCATAACTACCACCAGTACCAGCGTCAACCAACTTCATAATGGCGCCGTTTTCGTTCAGCCAGTCAACTGTCTTACCAGATTCATCAATAATTCTACGAACTAAGATTGAGTTCATATAACCTTGTGAGGCGTCCATGTACTCGTCATATAGCCACTTCTTAGAAACAACTTGGTCAGAATCCTTTTGTTGTTGACTGTCTGCAGCAAACATCCCACCAGCAAATGTACCAGCACCAAGTGGCGAAATTGTCTTCTCAAGAAGGGCAACACTTGCCCCTTCTTGTTTAGCAGCAAGTGCTGCAGCAGCACCAGCAGAGCCAGCACCCACAACAGCAACATCGACATCAATTACTTCTTTATCAGAACTAGCATTTTGCGTGCCATTTTCTTTTAAAGCAGCAAAGTCAACATCTGCCTTGGTTAAAGCATCCTTAACCCCAGCAATAATTCCCCGCGAGGTTTCAGAAGCTCCCGAAACAACATCAACATCAACCGATTGATTTTTCACAATTTTGTCGGCCATTTTCTTAAAGGCATTATCTGCTAAACTATCTGGAGCAAAATTATTCAGTGCTTTAACACTATTAATCTTGTCTTCATTAACGTCGACTTCAACATTAATGATACTTTCCTTACCTTGACCTGAGCCGGTATACTTGCCCGGTTTTGTCGTGATTTTTTGCGTCATAGTATATCCTTCTTAATTAATAACTTAACGATGACGACCTGCATTTGGATTTGGTAGAATTGCCATAAAAATAGCAGTCAAAGCAAAGACAAGTCCTTGAATAATAAAGGTCGTTAAGTAACTCTTACCAGCAATCATCGAAATAATGATTGGTACACAGTATGATAAAAGCAGTGAAACAGTACCAACTAAACCACCGGCTGAACCAGCATACTTAGGACCAATTTCTGGGAAAGTAATTGGCATTGCCTGCATAATTGGACCAGTCATGGCACCAAGCAGACCACCGATAACTAAGTTAATTGTCAGAACTACTCCTAAAGGAACATACCAACTAATAGCCATTGAAATACCACCTAAAACAGTAATCCCAATCATTAATGGTTTAGCGTTCTTAGGCTTATTAATAATTGCTGGACCAAAGGCACTACCAAACATACTACCAACAGTCGCAATAGCGGCAATGGTACCAGCTTGTTGTGGACTCATTCCTCTTGCAGCAAATGCTTGTGGCAAAATTCCGGAGAAAGCTTCACTAGCACCCATACCACAACCTACACAAAGAGCAACAATCCAGGTCTTCTTGCTTTTGGCAGCTTCTTTAAAGAAACTCCATGAAGATGCAGCTTGATCTGCTTGCATTTCTTGCTTAGGAATTTCTTCACCCTTTGGTGTATCTTTAACAAATAATACCCAGCAAACACCTAAAACAAGCAAAACAATTGATGAGAAGATATAAGCTGCTTGAACACTAGGAAACATTGGTCCCGTAATTTGAGATAACATAATTCCTACACTGGCTGAGGCAAAGAAAATCCCCATTGCCATGTTAGTATCTTGCTTAAACCAAATACCAAAGATCTTTAGAGTATTAGCGTTTAACAGTGCCATATATACCCCAAACATCATCAGCATAATCATCATTGTGATGAAGTTATTAGCCCACAGACGACCAAACGCACCAATAACTGATACGACTAATCCAACTGTGACGATTTTCTTAGCACCAAATTTATCTGCCAAAGATCCTGCAGGAATACTAAGGAAAACGGCAATTAACATTGGTGCCATTAATAAACTTTGAAATTGCGGCATTGTAATATGCAATGCTGGCATAATTTGCGTAGCCAATGATGAAATTTGGAATTGGACGTAATTACTAATCATATCTAGCAATGCGGCAATTGCCAAAATCACCCACCGATAGTTAGAAAGCTTCGGTAATTGTTTTTGTTCCATAATAATTAAAACTCCCCTAATTTATGACTTAATTTTCCGCAGCATATTGTCCTGCTAACCGGCCAAATGTTTGTGCGTGGCTGCAGGTAAGACCAGGAACTCTATCTGGATAACTACCCCAGAAGAAGCCACCACTACAGTTTCCTGCTGCATAAAGATGTGGAATTGGCTTACCCATCTTATCGATAACTTCCATCTTGGTATTAATTCTTAAGCCATCAAGCGTTGCCAGCAGCCGGCCGCCCATAATAACACCGTAGTATGGACCATGTTCAACTGGGAATAATCTAAACTTCTCTTTACCAAAGTCAGTGTCTTCTCCTTGGTCGCACATCTTGTTATATTCATTAACAGTAGCAACCAACTGTTCTTTTGGCAGGTTCAACATTTCGGCTAATTCTTCAATTGTATCGGCCTTCTTAACCATGCCATCATCAATTCGCCGTTGAACTTCAGCCTTATTTTCTTCAGTGTTGTAAATACCTGGGAAGCCTAAACGTGAACAGCCTTGAGTTCTAAATTGAGCCATGTGGTCCATTGCATCTTCAGACCAAATTTGTGCTTCCAAGTATCCTGGCTGCTTAGCCATTGCATTAATGTCAAATTGGTAAGGTACACTTTCGTTACCAAAACGTTCACCATTTAGGTTAACCTTCAGCATCGGGTATGCACCCATCCAGAAGTAGCCTGGATCCTTAAAGTCAATGACATAATGATCTTCAGCATTAGTGCCAACTGGAACAGCACCACGGTCAAAAATAATTTCAGCTGGTTCTTCATCACGAGCAGCACCAACTTTTAGTCCGGCCAAGATACCTGAACCATCGTCACGTGGACCATCAGAATAAACATTCTTCTTATAGCCTAGTGGATCCCACTTCTTCATCAATTCAACGTTAGCACCGTAACCACCGGTACAGATAATGACACCCTTAGTAGCAGCGTATTCAGTCTTTTCACCTGAATCACGATCACTAGTAATAATGCCCGTTACCTTACCGCTGTCATCAGTAACTAATTCTTCTAACTTGGTATTGTACTTAAGCGTTACGCCTAATTCCTTCACCTTATCAATCATCCAGTCACCGTAATGTGCCCAATCATTATCGGGTGTGGCAATTGCTAATTCAGTATTGAAGGCTGTGTTAACAATGGTTTCGTAATAAGCATCTGATTGCGGCTTCAATACGCCACCGTTTGGCTTCAAAATATTGTCTTCAAGCCAGTTTGCTGTTTCATCAGTATGATTAGCCCAAGTCCATAATAGGCGTTCATCAACATTATCTTGATAGAACAAAGTTAAGAAATTCATTAACTTAGCTTTATCAACTTTAATTCCTGCTCTTCTTTGTGCGTTACTGTCCAAAGCAGCAAAGAATGACCGGAACAAAAATCTTGAACTTCCCATCTTATCAACTAATAAAACTTTGGCGCCTTTTTCAGCAGCGGCCATGGCTGCCATCGCACCAGCATTGCTGGCACCAGCAACAATTACGTCATAGGTATCTTTCATTTTTTATCCCTCACTTTTATAAAAAAGAAATCCTCTAACCGCTTTCATAATACTATGAATTAAGTGAAATTCTGCACCAATTTCGGAATTCAGGATTACTAAATGGAATAGAGAACATTTCAAAAAGAAAATGGCACTTAAAAAGCCTTAGTATCAGCAACGCTTTATCGCTGATACTAAAGCTCATTAAATAACATGAAAATTTTGACTTTTTTATTTTTTATTTGGCAAAAATTCCGTAATTGACTCTCGCAAAATGGCGATTACTTGCTTAAGGACTGTTTCATTGGCAAAAGATTCCATATAGGCAATACCATACGGAGAAATTTCATGATAATCAAAGGGAACATATGTCACGCCGTTAGCTTGATAGTCAGCAATAAAGTTAGGTAAAACGCCATACCCCCAACCTGCACGAACATATACTCCCATACTCAAGAAGTCTTGAACAAACTTAATTCGTTTCATGCCAACATTATTGACTAACGAATTTTGGAATTTAACCTGAACATTAAGCGAACTATTCGGATCAAGCAAAAAGATGTCCTTATCTTGCAAATCCTTTAACGTTAATTGTTCTTTCTGTGCTAGTGGTGAGTTTGACGGGCAAGCAACAACAAAGTGGCCGCGAATCAGAGGCTCAAATTGCACGTCTTCAACAATTTCAACATCATCACGCGCAATTGCACAAAGATCCACATGGTGATTCAGTAATTCGCCAATCGAATTATTCAAAACAAAAACAAACTGCACGTTGATATTACTGTTAACTGCCCGCAATTTTCTTAAAAAAATAGGTAAAACCTGCTGCTCAAGCGGTGTATCACACACGCCAATTCGAAGCAGTGTGCCAGCATCATTTTTTTGGCTCTGCAAATACGCGACTGTATAATCCATGTCATCAACGACATTGCGTGCAACATGATAAAAATACTTGCCAGCATTGGTCAAAGAAATCCGATGGTGCGCCCGATTAATCAGCGTCACACCAATTGTATTTTCTAAGTCCTTAATATTCTTGGATACAGCTGACTGGGAAAAATTAAGACGCTCAGCAGCAATGGTAAAACTAGAATTATCAACAGCTTTAATAAAACAACGTAATTGAGTAAAGTTCATTTTTGATCATCCCATTTCAATATATAGCTATTTTTATTATACATTTAATGTGAGCTATTTCACATCAATCTAATTAAAAAAGTCGCTGAACCTTAGTTCAGCGACTTAAAATTATTTAATCACGTACATGATTTGCGTCTGGCAAAATCATAATTAAGATCATTGTCGATGCAGTTAAAATGGCTTGAATGGCAAAAGTTACTAAGTAATTTTGCCCAGCAATTGCGGAAATCACAACGGTAAGAACATACGACATTAGCAGTTGCACAGTCCCAACTAATCCGCCGGCACTACCAGCATATTTAGGACCAATTTCTGGAAATTCAGCAACCATCCCTTGCATTAACGGGCCGTTTGCTGCGCCAAATAACCCACCAATTACTAAGTTAGCCATCATTAAACTGCCAGCCGGTGTAAACCAAGTAGCAAAAATCGAAATGCCGGCAACTATTCTAGTTAAGACCATGTATGGCTTGGCCCGATTTAGATGATGTGTCACAGCAGGAGCTACTAGTGAACCAATCAAACTACCAATTGTTGCAACAGATGCAATTGCACCAGCTGAAGCAATTGCGATTCCCTTACCATTAATTAATGCTTGCGGCAAAATCCCAGTAAAAGACATCGTTGCAGCAGAACCAATCCCACCAGAAATGCCGACCAGCCAAGTTTTCTTACTTTTGATAACTACTCGCAAGTACTTAGTAACTGGTTCTGACTTAGGAACCGGCTCGCCTTTAGGCGTATCTTTAACAAAGATAATCCATAGAACTGTCAAAATTAACAAAACAGTTGATGAGAAAATATATGCAGCACTGACACTTGCAAATAGTGAGCTAGTCAATTGCGAAAGCGTAATTCCCACACTAGCTGAGGCGAAGAAAATCCCCATTGCAACATTAGTGTCTTGCTTGAACCAAGTACTAAAAATCTTGATGGTATTTGCATTCAATAGTGCCATGTAGATACCAAACATCATGAGCATCAGCATCATTGTAATGAAGTTATGAGCAAACAAACGACCATAAGCACCAATTACTGAGACAATACACCCAATTGTAACAATCTTTTTTGCTCCAAATTTATCTGCCAGCATCCCGCTAGGAATACTTAAAAATACAGCTACCAGCATCGGTGCCATTAATAAACTAGAAAATTGCGCAGGCGAAATATGTAAAGCCGGCATAATTTGTGTGGCTAAAGCAGAAATCTGAAATTGCGTATAATTACTAATCATATCCATTAGTGCAATTATGCCCAAAATTACCCAGCGATAGCTTGATAAAGCCGGAAGTTTTCTTTCATCCATAAGTATCTCTTTTCTTCAATTAATTATTTAACGTGGTTTGCATCTGGCAATAGCAAAATAAAGATAACCGCACTGACATGTAATAATGCCTGCAAACCAATAGTCATTACTGGATTGTGACCAGCAATCGCAGAAATTGAAACTGGTACAACATAAGACAATAACATTGAAACAGTTCCGCCAATACCACCAGCACTACCGGCATATTTTTGACCAATTTCTGGTAATTGAATCGTCATTCCCTTTAGCACCGGACCAGTCATTGAACCAAACAAGCCGCCAATGGCTAAGTTGGCCATCATAATCAGGCTGCCCGGTAATTGGGTATTCATGAAAATCATAATCCCTGACAAAATAACCGCAAACAGCATGAATGGCTTTGCCCTGTGCAGTTTACGAATAATTGCTGGTCCAACCATCGAACCAAACAAGGCCCCAATTGAAGCACATGAAGTCATGACCCCTGCTAATCTTGGGTTAACCCCCTTAGCATTAACTAAAATCTGTGGCAGTGTTCCAATAAAGGACATTGAAGCAGCACTAACAATCCCGCCGCAAATATATAGCAGCCAAACGCGTTTGTTTCTTGCAGCAACACCAAAATACTTCGTAACTGACTCATGTTTGGGCATTACTTCGCCCTTTGGCGTATCTTTAACTAAAATTAGCCACAAGCAGGCAATCACAACAAGCAATACTGAAGAAAACATGTAAGCAGATTGAACTGTTGGAAAATATGCACCGGTAATCTGCGACAGTGTTGTTCCGACCGTACCACAGGCAAACCAAATTCCCATTGCAATTCCTGTATCTTGCTTGAACCAGGTACCTAAAATTTTGGTTGAGTTGGCGTTACCTAAAGACATGTAGACGCCAAACATTAACAAAGCGAGCATCATGGTGCCATAGCTATGAGCATAGAGCCGACCAAAAGCGCCAATAATTGACACAACAAACCCAGTCGCAACAACTTTCTTAGGGCCAAATTTATCACCCAAAGTGCCACCAGGGATACTCAAAAATACGGCCACCAGCATTGGTGCCATCAGTAAACTAGAAAATTGCGCCGGTGTAATTTGCAATTGTGGGATAATCCTAATTGCTAGAGCAGAAATCTGAAATTGAACATAACTGCTAGTCATTGTCATCAGTGACAAAACTGCTAAGATAACCCACCGATAACTTGATAAAGCCGGCAAACTTTTGCCTTCATTCATAAGCTTCCTTCCTTTCAAAAAATAGTCATCAACTAACCAATATTTTTATTTTTCCCTATTGCCATTTATGCTAGACAAAAATAAGGACCTAATTCAATACAATTCAGAATTAGGTCCTTACATGTTATTGAATTTTAGTAATTATCAAGAACTGCCTTCTCAATGATTGAGCAAATTTTTTCATCCAAACTTGTAACATTATTTTTGGCTGGATAAATTATTTCAAGCGGAACAGTTGTTTCTTCTTTTAACGGAACCGTACAGATTTGACCAGAACTAAAATAATTATTGCCAATTGATGCTGTCTCTGGCATTACTGTATATCCACGATTGTGGGCCACAGCATTAAAAATAATGTCACGACTTGATAATACATATTGGCGCTCGTGCCCTGCCCAATTTTTATAATCATTGAGAACAAAGCAGGTCAAGCCTTCAACGTCCTTTTCACCAATAGCTGCCTTTTTAGCCAGCTGACTATCCTTAGCTGCATAAACTCGCAGCGGAACATCAACTAACTTTTTGTGTTGCAAATGCATTTCGGCAATGATTGTATTAAACAAGGCTTCGTCATCTCTGCGCTTACTGCACAAGGCAATATCAACCTTGCCATCACGTAAGTGCTGCAGTAATTCCCGCGGTCGTAATTCTTCTGGTGAAATTTCCAACTTAGGAAACTGCTGGTAAATTTCGTTAATGATTTGCAAGAAAGTCGTTCCAGAAACCATTGGTACAACAGCCAAATTTACAGCTTTAATGTCTTCATTATTAATCGCAAACCGCTGCAGTTCTTCCACATCACGCTGAATTCTTTGCACAATATGGTAAACTTCCTTACCCTTAGGAGTTAATTTCACGCCCTTACGCGTACGTTCAAAAATCTGAGATCCCATTTCACTTTCAAATGATTTAATTGATTCACTTAGTGCTGGCTGCGAAATAAATAGTTCACAGCTTGCTTTAGAAATTGAATGACATTCGGCAACTTTTAGAAAGTATTGTAATTGGACGAGTTTCATGTTTAGCTCCTAATCAAAGTTTATCAACGCAAAATGCAGCACCCTCACCATAACCAGCAGCACCATCAACTGAGACTGTCACATCTTCTTTGAAGTTAGGATCAGCAGCACCAGGAACTTGGAAATCAGCAATCTTTGGCGGTGTAATTGCCTTAGGTTCTTCCTTAGTCAATTGCGGTACCCATTCATAAGGAACCCGATAAGCACGATATACTAGGTAATCCCCAACATAAGGATAAACATATTCCCAAACAACTTCTTTATCTGGTGTGACTTCCAAGAAACGTCCTTCAGTACCTTCATCAATTAGAGTATTACCATTTGGTAAACGTTGTGCATCACTAACTAATGGGGAATAGAAATGATGTCCATGGAATGGTGTCTTGCTGTCAAAGTCAGTAGTACCAAATGACCAAACAACTTCTAATGTAGTTGGATTAAATTCGATTACTCTTGAAGTATCAACTCTCGTTGTCTTCATTCCTGTCTTTGAAGTCTGGTCAGGCAAACCATAACCGGCCCAGCCACCGTTATTAAAGACCATAATATTGCCAGCACCAGGTAGTCCTTTAGGAATCATGTGTGAATGGTGCATTCCGACTAACGGACCAAGTAACCGCAGTGCCAGGCTGGTTGTATAATCTGGACCAATTTGCCAAACAATTTTACCGCTTTCATGGTCAACAATCCACATAATATTTGCTTCCCGAGAATCCATAATAATGTTATTAGGATTAAACCGTTCATCACCCTCATCAAACCAATGGTTAGGTCCTAAATAGCTAGCACAGTTAACGTGGAAAATATCACCTTCACCATGTTCACCACTCTGCTGTGTGTTTGGATCACGGAACATCGCGTTCTTTTCAATATTAGTCAAATGAAATTCACGGAAGTGATCCATAATGTGCCATGACCATAGTTCTTTACCTTCACGGTCAACTTCGAGCAAGACATCTTCAAGCAACAATTGTGGAGAAACCTTACGCTTCTTAACGTTATTATGGGTTAGCAAAAGAACTTTATTAAAGTCTTCCTTCGCATCTTGTCCTGGAACATAATAACCAACTGGATTACTTTCAATTTGATAATCATGGTGCTGACGAGCAACCCAAGCCTTACCTGAATCTTCATCTTCAACTTCTTGGTTATGGTCAAAGCTCCAAACTTTCTTCCCATCCCAGTCAATTTCTGTCAGATCAGCATAATCCTGATAAGCCGCATAACGATCACGACATCTTAATGAGCCAAAAATCTTGCCACCGGGAACCATCTTGTTGGGAAAACCCTGAAAATCTTTCCATTCGTGAACAACCTTACCGGACATATCAATTAAAACAGCACCTACACCAGCGGCATTAAACAATGTATAGCCGCTCCATGCCTTGTCTGGATTGTATCTAACAGTCCCTGTTGGATAAATACTTCTTCCCATTTTGTTCTCCTTTTACTTAATCAATTATGAAAGCATATCTGCATAATCATCTTCAGAATGATTGCCGCTAAGCCGCTTAACTGGCTCACCATCGTCAAACAAAATAACGTGGGGCACACCCTTTAAACGCAATTTTGCTTGCAATTCCGG
Organism: Lactobacillus sp. ESL0680; assembly: GCF_029392855.1. Lineage (NCBI taxonomy): Bacteria > Bacillati > Bacillota > Bacilli > Lactobacillales > Lactobacillaceae > Lactobacillus > Lactobacillus sp. ESL0680. Next base: position 1,526,988 of record NZ_CP113945.1, read on the forward strand.
GCTTTCTTCAACATCAACGTTGTAAAATGGAATCTCTGAAAATTCATCTTCTAAGTCTTCTACCTTTGGATGAACCTTTTGGCATACTGGGCAGGTCTTCCGCGAAAATAAAATTAAGCATTTTTGACCATCATCTTCGACAACTTCATCAAAAAATTCAGAGTTAATAGTTTTCATAATGAATACTCCTTTGTAACATTATTATTTTTTTCACAATTAAAGTTTAATACAAAAGCGCTTACTTTTGGGTATACGTAAAACTTATACCATATAAGAAAGCGCTATACTATGATACTTTTGAAAAGTTATATTATAAATCATAGATAATGTGAATAAATTAATTAATAACTAAGGAGAACAGCTTATGGAAGATTACGATGTGCTCATTTTAGGTGCTGGTCCAGCGGGATTATCCGCTGGCTTATTCAGTGCACGCTACGGCTTAAAGACAATAATTCTCGAAAAAGATGAAGTTGGCGGCCGTGCTAACCAAATTACAAAAATTACCACTTATCCCGGTATTTTAGAATCATCTGGCGCAGATTTAATCGCTAAAATGCGAGCCCATGCCGAAAAGTTTGGTGCCGTAATCAAGATGCAATCACCGAAATCAATTAAAATTCAAGATGGTTATAAAATAGTCCACACCCGCAAAGTTGATTACAGAGCCAAGACTTTAATTGTTGCAACAGGTATGACACCACGAGTATTAGGTATCCCCGGTGAAGAAGAATTTGCTGGGATGGGCGTGTCCTACTGCGCAACTTGTGATGCTGACTTTTACCAAGATCAAAAAGTTGCCGTTGTCGGCGATAATAACGAAGCCATCAGCGAGGGATTATTAATTTGCAAATTCGCCAGCGAAGTTGACGTAATTGTTAATCGGCCTGAAGGTCATCTGACTTGCAGTAAAGCCAATCAAGAGCGTGCTGATAAAGAACCTAAGATGCATTTTATTTGGAATACCGAAGTTGAGGATGTCCACGGCGACATGAATGTTGAGGGACTAAAGGTTAGGAACCTAACAACTGGTAAAGAAACTGATTTGCCTTGTGATGGTGTCTTCTTCTTCCTTGGAATGATGCCCGCTACTGCAATTGTCAAAGACATTGTTGAACTAGACGATCAAGGTTATATGCATGCTAAAGAAGACATGAGCGTTGGCAATCAAGGGATTTTCGCAGCGGGTGATACGCGCAAACGATACCTCAGCCAAGTTCTAACTTCTGCTAATGACGGCGCAATTGCCGCTGCAGCTGCACAAAAATACATTGCCACCAACTAGAAGCAACTGACTTCGGAGAAAAATCATGAAAAACATTTCGCACAACAGCATTATGTTTAAGATTTCCGTTTTATCAATTTCACTAGCAGTTATGCTGGCACCAACTATCTCGCCAGCTCTGCCGTTAATGCATTTTCCAGGTGTCTCCAAAGAGCAGATTGATACTTTATCAACCATTCCTAACCTGGCCAAAATTTTGGGAATTCTGTTCTGCCCTTTCCTTATTCGCTGGATTGGTCAAAAGAAAACTATCTTAATTGGACTGACTGGAATTGTTGTTTTGGGGATTATCCCCTTCTTCAGTAATTCTTACCAAGTAATCCTAATAGCCAGAATTATCGTAGGCTTAGCGTTCGGGATTTTCATGCCGCTATGCACCAGCTTAATTGTTCAATTATATCGGACAGATAAAAATACCATGGCGCACATGATGGGTTACCAAAATACAGTCCAGACTTTAGGTAGTGCTCTTGGGTCATTCACAGTTGGCAGTCTCGTTATGTGGGGCTGGCATCAAGCCTTCTTGGTTTACCTAATCCCCATCTTGCCAATTGTATTGTTTAGCCTTTTTGTCAGCATTGATGATCCGCAAAAAACAACCCAGAAAGAAAAAAGTAAGACCAAGTTTAAATTCACTGGTGAAATGGCATTGATTTGCTTCTTTATGCTAGCAACTTTGGTGTTCTACATGCCAATCAACTTTACCATGCCGCGGTTAATCATTCAGAAGCAGATTGGTTCTGCGAGCACGGCTGCGCTAGTTGCGGGAATTGTTCAAATCGCAACAATGGCCACTGCTTCACTATTTGGCTATATGATGAAACATGTCGGTAAAATTATTTTCCCGATTGGGTTCTTGCTAGTTATGATAGGTTACTTTGCTATTTCACAGGCAAATAACATTGTCATACTAATCTGTGCCTTGTTAATTATGGGCATTGGCAACAGCTTCTGTCTGCCATTCATTTACAATTGGATGGCACTTCTAACTAACAGTGATACGGCAACAATGGGACAATCCATTTTAATGATTGCCTTGAATATCGGTACGGTGCTATCGCCCAAAATTGTCAACGGCATTAACCAAATGATGGGCAGCAATGACCCATGCAACGTCATGATTATTTGTGCCTGTGGCGACTTATGTTTAGCAATAATTGCCGTAATTAATTATGTGTCCAATCGAAGTAAGAAGCATCCACGCTTACAAGGTAAATAATTTTTAAAATAAACAAAAAAGAACCACCTCTATTACGAGGTGGTTCTTTTAATTAGGATTAACTAATTAATCCAATTTTTCCTTGTTAGTGACATTCAACTTGTCATCGAAGGTGTAAACAACTGGTTCACCAGTCTTCATTTCCAAGTCCATAATGTCAGCATCAGAAATGTTTTCGATGTACTTAGTCAATGCACGCAATGAATTACCGTGAGCTGCGATAATGACATTCTTACCAGCCAACAAGTCTGGCGCAATGTGGTCTTCCCAGAAAGGCATAACTCTGCCAAGGCAGACCTTCAAGTTCTCAGTCCGTGGAATGATGTTCGGGTCAAGATCAGCATAACGACGGTCATGTACTTGACTGAATTCTGAATCATCTTCAAGCTTTGGTGGCAAAACATCGTATGACCGACGCCAAATGTGCACTTGTTCATCGCCGTATTTTTCAGCAGTTGCCTTCTTGTTTAAGCCTTGTAAACCGCCGTAATGACGTTCGTTAAGCCGCCAAGACTTAGTTTCTGGAACCCAGAGTTGATCGCTTTCTGCCAAAGCATAGTGCAGGGTCTTGATTGCACGAGTTAAAACTGAGGTATATGCTTGGTCAAATTGCAGACCAGCTTCTTTAATCAATTTACCCGCATTTTTTGCTTCTTCGACACCCTTTTCTGACAGGTCAACATCAACCCAGCCAGTAAATTTATTTTCAAGGTTCCATTCACTTTGTCCGTGACGGATTAAAACTAATTTCGACATGAAATATCTCCTTTGCAAATTAAATGTTTCACTTACTATTTTACACATTTCGTTTTTATTTTCATAGGGTTTTCTATCAAAAATCATTTTTTAGCTAACGATTTTACGATACAATAGGAGTAATAATTATTATCAGAAAAGAGCATGTTCACATACTATGAAATTCAAAAAAATAATCATTGGTCTTAGCCTCGCTGCAGCTTTAATTGTCGGCGGCTGTTCTAAAAAACAAAAAACTAGTGAGCCGATCCTAACTAAAACTCAGGTAATTAACGCCTCACAAAAAACGTTCAAAAGTGGTCAAGTTAAGCAAAATGTCACTTTGGGTAATGACACATCTAAACAAGTTGTAGTTACTAATGCCGTCTTTGGCGGCAAGCCAACTATCTTCCACATTAATTACCAAACACAGGTCAAGGGCAAGAATCAGACTTCAGAGCAGTGGGCTGACAACATGAACCACCTCTACTTCAACGGTCAAAGTTCCTGGTACAAGGCCGACCTCGCTACTACCACCGGCCACTCTTATGCCGACCTAGTTGACGCGGTCTTTAACAACGAGATGCTAATAGATCCGCCAGCTGCCTTGACTAAGGCTTACAAAATGACGCGCAGCGGCAATACCTACAAGCTAACAGCCACAATTACCGACCCCAAAGTTATGCAAAAGGCTGTTGCTCCAATCTTTACAACCGATACTCAAAGTCCCAAGCAGTTAAAAGCCTATCAGAAACTTGAAAAAGCCGGCAAGTTCCAAAATATGACCGTTAAATTAGTGGTCAAAAACGGTAAATTGTACTCTTTCAATTACCTTGTTAACATTAATTTAGACAAGGTAATGAAATTGAGTGTTAGCCAAAGCTATGGCAACATGGGCAAACAAGACTTCCTAAAACTACCCAGCAATGCCCTAGGCGCAAAACCTTTACCTAAAAAATAATTTATTTAGACTACTTTCTTTAATGGAAGTGGTCTTTTTTAATGTGACGACAGCTTTAACCAATTATAAATTAACAGTTGCTTATCCAAACAATAATCTGTATAATGCAATTATATATATAGAATAGTGTTAGTAAATATCAAACTATTATGAGGTAAAATTATGAAATTCAAAAAAGCTGTCATAACGTTATTAGCCGTTATTGGCCTTGGTACCCTTGGCACTAGTGCAACTCAACCTGTTGCCGCCAGCACCAGCAAAGCTGATGTCATTAAAGTTACCGAGAACGATTTATCTAAGGCTGATGATGCGCAAGCAACGATTAAGTTGGGTCTCAAAGCAGGCAAAAAGCAACTCAAATTCAATGCCACAATGACAATGGGGAACAAACCAACAGTTATCCACGTAATTGCCAACAGTAAGGCTCTGCCAAGTAATGTAGAAGCCTGGATCGACAGCGGCAGCGGCAAAATTTATAGCTTAGATGGTAAAAAATGGGTTAAAGAAGACATGTCTAAGGAAGACCAAGCTTCCTTTAATGACACAACCCAAGGTAAACCTTCTCCTACTTTTTACAAAAAACTAGCTAAGAAAGCTAAGTTAACCCACTCTGGTGACTCTTATACCGTTAGTGGCAAAGTTACCGACCAAAAGTGGCTCAATAAGTTCCTTCTTGCAATCGCTAAGGATGCAAAATTGAGCAAAAAAGAAATAAAATCTCTGAAAAAGGTGAAGCTGAGCAACATTAGCGTTAAGATGACCACATCTAACGACAAGTTAACTAATTACCTAGTTTCTACCAAAGTAAGCTTGACTAAGAAAATATCTGTTACTTTGAGCATGAACATGTCAGAGTTTGGCAAGCACAGTGACTTAGCCGTTCCTAGCGAGATTGTCAATTCTGCTACACCAGCTCCTAAAGATTAATTATTAAAAAATGAGATGCCGCAAACAAGCGACATCTTTTTTTATTGTCCAAATTGAATTATGTTAACATAAAAGTAGTTAAAACCAGGTTTTAGATGGAGGCTTATCTATGAAATTAGGAATTGTCGGCAGCGGCAAAATTGTCCATGACTTTTTAACAACTGCAAATAAAATTGACCACTTAGAACTAACTGCAATTTCAACTACTCAGCGAAGTAGGCAGATTGCACAAGATTTAGCCCAGCAATATGGCATCAAGAAGGTCTTTACTAATAACGCCCAGCTCTGTAATGATCCTAACGTCGATACCGTTTACGTGGCAGTTCCTAATTCCCTGCATTATGAAGTCGTTAAACAAGCGCTTGAAGCTGGGAAAAATGTGATTTGCGAGAAGCCATACATGGCAACAACAGCTCAAGCTCAGGAACTCAAGCAAATTGCGGATAAACATCATGTAATTATCGTTGAGGCAATTACTAACATTCACCTCCCTAACTACAAGGCAATCAAGCGCGTTCTGCCTAAAATTGGCCCGGTTCACATTGTGTCACTCAATTACACCCAATATTCAAGCCGCTATGATAATTTCTTAAAGGGGATCATTGAACCGGTCTTTGATCCCACTAAGGATGGCGGCACCTTGAAGGATCTGAATATTTATAACATCCACCTCGCTGTCGGCTTATTCGGTAAGCCCGACCACGTTCAATATTACCCAGTTATGCAACAGGGAATTGACACTTCTGGAATTTTGAACCTAACATACGCAGACAAACAGGCAACTCTGGTCGCAGCCAAGGACTGTTACGTAACCCCACGTTCCTTTATTGAAGGCGAAAAAGGCTCAATCTACTTTGATGGTTCCACCGGCGTAATTGATAGTTTCACTGTTGAATTGCGCACAGGGGAAACCAAGCATGTTAACTTAAACAAGTTCGATCACAGAATGGCGAGTGAATTCACCGACTTTGTCAACATCATTGATAATCATGACGTCACTACTGCTAACGAATTATACAACCACAGCATGACTGTCATGGACGTCCTGGCTAACGCCGTTAAATCAGCCCAATAACAAACATCTAGTTAACCACCAATCGGCTAACTAGATGTTTTATTTTGGCATAGTTTGCTTAATTAAATATGCTAAAGCTGAGCTGATGTCCATCCCGTACCGCAATTCTTCCTGCTTGCTCGTCTTATTAGCCGCGATTGCCAAATGCGTTGCCGTAGTTGCTATTTCAATTGCCCTAGGTAAAGTGAAATCCATATTAAGCAAACCTGCCAAACTCGCTGCAAATAAATCACCCGCACCATAAAAATGCCCAGCAAAATATTCTTGACCACAATATTGCAGCTGCCCCTGCTCAAGATAGCAGCAGCCAATCTGCTTACCGCGCCGAATGCCGGTTACCACCACTTGCAAATTAGGATTAGCCTGACTAATTACTGTCTGCATGGCCTGCACTAAGTCTGCATTACTAGCGGTCACTTTTTTAGAACCAGACAATAAACCAAGTTCCGTCATGTTCGGCGTAATCACAGTTGCAGTCGCCACCAACTGCCTCATCGCTGCTACATCTTCTAAAGTTAATTCAGGGTACAACTTTCCATTATCCCCCAGAACTGGATCAACAATTACCTGCTTGAATTTACCCTTGCGGATATTTTCAACCAAGAGCTGACATGTTCTCCGGCTGCCAAGATATCCGGTTAATAATGTCGCAAAATTTAGATCTGGAATTTTCTGCCAATGAACCAATGCTTGCGGCAAAAAGCCCACCAAGTCTACCATTTGCGGCTTACCAAAGCCTTCAGTCTGCGTTGACAAAATCTGTGTCGGCAGACTGCCATACTTAATCCCCAACGCACTCATGACACTAATTGCCGCAGTTGTAGAAATACCGCCAATTGCTGAGTAATCTTCAACCAGTAATAATTTTTGCTTTGATTTCATTCTTTCACTTCATTCAGTAGTTTAAATTTACTTACATTATAAACTCACAAAGCAATTAACGCCGTTACAATTTAATACTAACTAAAAAATCACCTTAGGAAATTCCTAAAGTGATTTTTTTCTACTTAAAATTTGCGGCTTTCACAAATTCACTAGTATTAATTTGGTAGTAAGTCATGCCATTAATCGTAACTTGACCACCATAAGTACGCACGCGATTGCCACGGTAAAGTTTAGGACTAGCTGTCTTTTTACCAACCGTATCATAAACATAAGCATTGTGACTCAACGTCCGCTTTTTACCAATAATGTTGCTGGCAACCACATATTCATCCGTACCAATCTGCAGATACTTCTTGCCGTTAATTATCTTGGTCTTAGCAACAGTTACCTTAGTGCCAGCAGTCTTTAAGGCTGCCGAAGTCCGCTGCCCCTGTTCGTTATAAGTATAGGCATCATGCATCAAAGTCTGGTTACCCGTTGGTGCTTGTGAAACCGTACTTGTATCAGTTGTAGTATCAGGATCATCAGATACCGGTACTGCATCAAGATCAGCATCAAGATCAGCATCACTATCGGCACCCTGCAGATTGTAGTAGTACTTAACTAAGGAGTAAAAATCATCCATTGAGTAACCCCACTTAGCAAAGTAGCCATCAGGATCCGTATGATTGGTGCCGCCCAGATATTTAGACACAGCATGGTGCGACCAGATTGTTCCCTTACCGCAATTAGTTGCATTACTTGGCTTTAAATCGTAGCGGTGCAAAATCTTCGCCGCATATATCGCATCATTGTTCACACTCTTAGCAAAGTTATCCCGCGTATTTTCCTCGGCTAATTCAATCTGGAAAAAGCGGCTGTTGGCAATCGCACCAGCACCCCAGACACCGTACTTAGGAGTCATCATCTGGATAACTTGCTTGTGGTCAACAAAGGCATGAACATAAGCGTACATATTCATCCATTCACGATTAAAGTAAATGGCTTCGTTATAAGCAGTCGCGTTAGGTGTCGCCGTCTCATGGATAACTATCCCCTCAGGCTTGCCATTACGGTACTTGATTTTATTGCCATTAGCATAAAACTTGTTATACTTAATCCCCTCTGTCTTGAGCAGCGTGTGGAGGTAGGTCACACCCACATAACTATTCTGCTTGGCAAGTGAATTAATCGAGGCGGCTTGGGCTGTCTCACTTTGACTCATTCCAAAAACAGGCGCAACTAAACCTACGCCGATAAGGGCAGTAGTTATTAGTTTCTTTATCTTCATCTGAAATTTCATTCCTTATTATTGCTTACAATTAATTAAAATTACCGGCTTTGACATACTGGTGAATGCCAATACGGTAATACTTCTGCCCAGCAATCGTGTAGGTTGAACCATAAGTAGCTACAGTTGCACCCTTCTTTTCCTTATTGCTATTATCGCGGTTGCCATAATCATTGTAAACATAAGCGTTATGCTTCAACACGCGCATTGTACCGTCAATGTTGCCGGCAGCAACATACTGGTTATCACCAATACGGTAATACTTCTTGCCGTTAATTGTCTTGGTGCCGTAAGTAGCAATGACCTTGCCTTCAGTACCAGCCTTAAGAGCCTTCATTCCCTTAACCCGGGTCAACTTGTCAGTATAAACATAAGCATTGTGCATCAATGTCTTATTGACTTTGGTTTCACCTTTTGGTGCTTGAGAAGCTGGCGGCAAGGCACTACCGAGATTTAAGTTGCCGCCGTTAACCCAGCCTTTGCCAGCAACGTACATTCTCTTCTTACCATTATAAAAAGTAATGGTCTTGGTAACAGTGACATTATCGCCCTTGTTAACTGAGTCAGTCTTAGCAGAAACCGAATGGTCGGTTGGCCAAGCATAGGTCGCGGTTGACTTCTTAACCGTGTAAGAAGCATTGGCATGAGAAATCTTTGGATCATATTGGGTCAAATTATAAGTTGTAATTTGCCGGTTCAAAGTTGTGTTGTAATTAGGATCAGTAGCATAAGTGCCAGTTAAGGCCTTAGTTGCATCGCCATAACTAGATGCATTTTCAAGCCAAGTACCTTGGTAGCGATCTGGCTGCCAACTGACACCTTCACGCAGCTTCATGCCATTATCATCAAATGAACCTTGATAGCTCGAATATTTTCTAAATTTAGCAGTGATGTAATAACTTTTACCGTTCTTATCGACTTCACGTGTCTTACTGGTGTAGACATCGCCGGTCCAACTGTCGTCGGCCTTCATTCCGAATAGGTTATTGGCGTTAACTGCCAAACCTGATTGGCCCCAGTTAGACTCTGTGATTGCCTGCGCAATCATAACTGATGGGTACAAGCCGTACTTCTTAGCTACTTTTTGTGCTTGACTTGCAGCAGTATTTAAAAACGCACTTTGGCTGTCTGTAGCCGCATTAACCTTCTTCGCCTTAGCTGGAGAAGCAGCAATTAAGTTGTTGGTAACTGGTATAACGGCTGATGATAATAAAGCCGCGGCAGCAAAACCAGTGATTAGTTTATTTTTCATAAAGTATGTGTCCTCCTTAATCGATACCTTTATTGTATCGGGCAAACCCTAACTAAACAATACTTTCCATTTAATTGTAGTCAAAAAGTAATATTGTTCACTAATTTATTACAAATTAGTAATCTGTGCGTCTAAAACTTGACGCAAGTGCATTAGTAACTGACGTTTAACCCGTTGCAGTTGAACCCGCGTGACGCATGCCTCTTGAGCTAAGGCACTAATTGGCTCGCCGGCAATTAGATTATGAAAAAATAACAGTCGCTCTAATTCCGACATCTGCATGACTTCTTTTTCTAAAATCAGATAGTTGTCCCAATTATTCATCATGCCCAAACTTTGTGCTTGCTCAAAATCTGCCTGCCGCTCAGTAGTCCTCTGATCCTTGCGCAACTGGTCAATCGTGTGCCAAATAATCTTGCGAAAACTCCGCCGATCAACCTCTTCTTGAGATAGTTCTCCCTTTTGGTCTAACATTTGGGCGTAGACGCAAATTCCTTCCTGCAATAGGTCTTCATAGTTAGTATAGTCCTGTCTAACGTGGACGGCTTTTAATGCGCCCCGAACTAATTTTTGATTCTTCCATGCAGCTAAAAAAGCTTGTTTACTAATCTTCATGTGTGACATTTCCTCAATTTCGATATTGTCACAAGCGCTTGTGCACTATTAGATTAGCAAGACCCAGCTATGATTAAAAAGCAAACTAAGTAAGCGGTATCAATTGATAGTACGGGCTTTGAAGTTCTGAAAATCAGCACACTATGTAAAGCGCTAACATCTAGTTATTCCATACCTTTGGGTACAAAAAAGTATTAAAAAAACACGAATCAAGTGATTCGTGTTTTTAGATTAAAATAGCGTATTGGGCCGCCTACTCAAAATGTAGACAGTATGATGGTCATCTTGAACTAACGGCTGTTCAAGTAGACTGGCTAAATACCGTCCATAACGCGCGTGACTTTTATTCAAGATATCCTGATAAATGTCTCTAAGTGACAACTTCGTTAACGTCGGATGCGGGTGAAAGTATGCCCGTTGGTCAAGCAGCGACTTGCCACGAGTGCGCCGCACCTGCCAGCCAAGGGACGCTTCCAAATGATTACTGCCTAATTTGTACAGCGCATGATTGTAGTATAGTCCGCGGTACACCTGCGCACTAATGTAGCGCGTGCAGTCGGTGAAGGCAAAAGTATAGGTCAACTGTTTGCACATCACCGTATCAAAGACAATGGCTGACTTGCCAAGCGAATGAAAGTCAGCCATCTGGTGCAGGGCTACCCAATCAGTATCCCCAGTCGTATAACCATGCATTGAAAAGTACGCTCGTTTGCCAGTCGCAATTACATAACGTGCCTTTTGTTCAAGCCGATTGGCAAACTCTCGCTGAAACTCTAGCCCACCCAATAAGTTGTTCTGGGCAAAGGCGTTAATCAACGAGCGACTGCTGCTTTTGCATAAGACAATTCCTCTTTGGCAGTCAAAAATTACACTCTTATACTTCCCGAGCAGCGGCTCTTTTTGAAATTGGTAGATAGCAAGTGTGTTGCCATCTATCTGATAATCGGCAGCCTCAACTAAGTACCTGCTTAATTCCGGCGAATTAACCAACTCCTGCAGCTTAGCTTTCGACCAATTGCGGTACTTCTTGGCAGTTGGCAATCTCCAACTTTGATTTGTCGTTTCAGGCAAATTGTTGTCCTCCTTATAGTTATTTTAGATTGTTTTGCTAGATACAATTATACTAAAATTGTTATCGCTTTCATATAGTGGATTAAAAAATAATTGCACCAAAAAAGGCAGCAACTAAATCGCTGTCTTGATATGGTTTAATATTATTTAATTATTTTAAGTCATTCAACCAAGTAAAGTTACCATTTTGCAAGTCTTCATAGATATTCTTTAAATTTTGAATTTGTGTTGGATCTTGAGCAACTTTTTGATTCAAATCTTCCAGACCATGTAAAGCAGTTACAAGTTGCGTCTTAATGCCTTTACCCTCAAGGCTAGAAGCAATTGTCCGCAAATCGCCATAAATGGCTTTTACAGCATTTATTTCTGGAGAACTTTGTCCCAATAAATGAGCCATAGCAATATTAGTAACTAAATCGTCACCTGATGGTAACTGTTCAGCCTGACCTAGTGCATCATTTATTGCGCTATTAATTGCATCAACATCAATCTGAGTCGTTGTTATTGCATCAAATGCATGATAAATATTGGCTAAATCACCATGAGCTAAAATTGCAAGTCCTTTAGCATTAATAATAGTTTGATCCGTACCTGAATAATTTTCTAATTTAGAATCTAAATCTCTTAAATCATTAAGTAATTCAGAATCATTAGCCTTTAATGTTGTATTAATATGTTCAGTATCAGTTAGCAATTTTACTAGGTTAGTCTTAACACCAGTATGCTCTAACTTAGAAGCAATATCCTTAGCAGCATTATAAGCCTTCTTAAAGCTGCCCAACACACCTTGAACATCTTCGTCTCCCATGTGAGTAGGATCATTTAATTTTGACCAATCAAAACTAGCAGGCATTTCCTTAATTCCACTGATAATATCTTTAATATCATTCTTGATATCCTGATATTTATCTGCTGGAACTTCACTCTTAATGCTTTCTAAATCATGATAAATATTTGATAAATCTGGATGCAACCCTTGAGCAAGTTCTTTAATATCCTGACGAACCTTGCTTGTTGGAGCAATATTTTCTAATGCAGCATAAATATCCTTAAGATTTTGAATTTGATCTGCATCTAATTCATTATTTACTGTTTCAAGTCCATGTAGAATTGTTACAAAATCAGTTTTTATGCCTGAACCTTCAACTTTTTTAGCAATATCCAATACATCATTTAAAATCGGTGTGATGTCTGTAAGCATCTCACTAGTAGTTGTCCAATTAGCTGGTAAAGCCGAAATTTTAGCTAATATGTCCTTAATATCATTCTTTACATCTTGATATCTAGGATCATTTAATTTACTGCTTAGACTACTTAACCCGTGATAAATTGCTGCCATACCAGGACGAACGGCGCCAACTACTGCTTTCACTTTGTCAGAAATTGTTGGCTCCGAAGATGGAGCAGAATCTGGATTACTATCTGCACCGGAACTTGGTGTTGAGCCTGTGCTACTGTCTACGCCAGAACTGGAATCTGAACCCGCGCTACTGCCCGAACTAGAGCTTGGAGCTGAACCCGAACTACTGTCTGCGCCAGAACTAGAATCTGAACCTGTGCTACTACCTGCACCAGAACTTGGCGTTGAACCCGCGCTACTACCTGCATCAGAACTGGAATCTGAACCTGTACTACTATCTGCACCAGAACTTGGCGTTGAACCTGTACTGCTGTCTGCGCCGGAACTGGAATCTGAACCCGCGCTACTGCTACTGCCCGAACTAGAGCTTGGAGCTGAGCCTGTGCTGCTGCCTGCACTGGAACTGGAATCTGAGCCTGTGTTGCTGCCTGCACTGGAACTGGAATCTGAGCCTGTGTTGCTGCCTGCACTGGAACTGGAATCTGAGCCTGTGTTGCTGCCTGCACTGGAACTGGAATCTGAGCCTGTGCTACTACCTGCACTGGAGCTTGGCGTTGAACCCGCGCTGCTGCCTGCACTGGAACTGGAATCTGAGCCTGTGCTACTACCTGCACCAGAGCTTGGCGTTGAACCCGCGCTACTGTCTGCGCCGGAACTGGAATCTGAACCTGAACTACTACCTGCGCCTGAACTTGACGTTGAGCCTGTGTTGCTGCCCGAACTAGAGCTTGGAGCTGAACCCGAACTACTGTCTGCGCCAGAACTAGAATCTGAACCTGAGCTACTACCTGCACCAGAACTTGGCGTTGAACCTGTACTGCTGCTTGCACTGGAGCTTGGTGTTGAGCTTGAGCTACTACCTGCACTGGAGCTTGGAGCTGAACTTGAACTACTGCCTGCACTGGAACTTGGTTCTGTAACAGGTGGTACTACATTAGCAGCAGCGATATATCTACCATTACCTAAGTTATAATACAGCTTACCCTTAATCTTCTTAGTACCATAGACCTTAATCTTCTTACCTTTATTAACAGCTGTCTTGCCTACACGCTTACCTTTACTGTTATAGAAGTATGATGTCTTTTTAAGAGTTACAGTAGTAGCAACAGTCACATTCTTTACTAAAACATAACGTCCATGACCTAAGCTATAATATTTCTTACCCTTAATGGTCTTAATCCCATAAACTTTAAGAGCTTTTCCTTTTTTAAGAGACTTGCCAACTTTTTTACCCTTACTGTTGTAGACAGCTGCTGCCTTATTAACCTTAGCTGAGTTAGCAGCTGTCTTTTTAGTAGTCTTAGCTTCAACAATTACACTAGTAGCACTTGGATTAACATTAGATGCTAATGCCAAGCCACCTAAAGTACTACCAGCAGCAATTGTAGTTACCAATAAATTACGAGCAGCTTTATGCAATCTTCCACTTTTTAGTGCTTTGGAAATATCTTTTTGTAATTTCCGTTTATTACTAAAATCCAATTTTATAAACCTCCATAATAACAATTAACATGTACAATACTACAATTTAATAATATTACTTATTTATTTTTAATCAAGTATGCGCTTACTTTAATCTTGGCAAGTCACGTTATTTTATTTTAAAATTATTCTATACATGTTGCTGGTATTGCTTGAATTTTAGCATCGCTGTTTTTATATATGATATTTTAAATGTTATTTTATTATTTTATTTTGATTTATGACAAATTTGACCCAATATTGCCATACACCTTCAGGAGAAAAGCGCTTAGCATTCTCATATGCTCCCTGACTCAAGTTTTCTCTTAACTTTTTATCACCGAAAAATTGCTCAATTTTTTGTTCTAAAAGCTTCGTATTGCCATCAGGAACTAAAAAGCCACTCTTGTTATCTTGAATTAAATCAGACGGACCATAATTAATGTCATACGAAATAACAGGCACACCATGCGATTGTGCCTCAACTATACAAAGAGGCGCACCTTCATAGCGTGAAGATAATATCATCAGTTGAGCATCATCGTATACCTTATTAACGTCTTGCACATAACCCTTAAAGCTAATAGCATTTTCCATGTTAAGCGTTTTAACTAACTCTCTTAGTTTCTTTTCTTCTTTTCCATTGTCGCCATCGTTACCATAACCATAAATATCAAAAGTTAAATTTGAATTTTTTTGATAAACTTTCGTAAACACATTAATCGCATCATCAAGTCTCTTTTGATAATCCAATCTTGCGACTGCAATAATCTTGCCATTTGTTCGCTGCTTCATTGAAATATGTGGTGCCTGCAATTGCGATTTAGGAACTATTCCAACTGGAATTGCAACAATTGGAACCCTTGTCTGCAGTCTTGCTCGCATATCTTTGGCTTGCTTTTCAGTTGGAACTACGACAATACTTGTTTTTCTTAACTGATCTGTATTAGCAATTGAGGGATAGGTAAGCGGGGAGTTCATTGGATCCCAATAGTCACGAAAATGGATATTATGGAAGTGTTCAATCTTTCTTGCTTTTGTTTTCATATTAAGCATAGGCAAATTAGTAATATTACTTCTATCAGAAATAAAGGTTGATTTTTCACCACTTGTAGCATCAGATTTATTCAAATGATCCAACATAATAGTAAAAGCTTGACCCAAGTTCATTAGCGAATACAATGTGCCATCTACATCAGTTAATTGAATATTAGTTACTGCCAAAAAATCTGGTCTCTTAGCACATGAAGTTTCACAATAAATTGTACCATCAGGTTTATGGAACTGTTCCACTTCCATTAATTTGGAATTTGTACCATAAAATTGTGTTACGCTAAGAAATCCTCTATAATCATACAAATCCTTTTTGGTACAATCACCGTCACCATTCAAATATTCAACTGTATCAAGTTGCCTACTGTTTGGAAGCAGATTAATAATCATTGTTTTCCGTGATTCATCATAAATTTCGTAACCGTTACCTGTCCTTACTTTTTTAGCAAAGTTCGGTAATGGCAATTGATCGATGGTCATTACTCTAGACTTAAATTTAATTGTCCCCGCAAAATAATCATACATATTAATATAATCATCATCAGTTAGACCATAAGACTTAATATTTCGATGTGCAAAACGATCATAGCCAAAAGTAACTATTTTAGTATTAACGTTAAATTCTTGAAATAATTTTAGTCGCTTAATCTCTGCATGTTCAATTCCAGAGCTATTTAAATCTATTTTATTATTTAAAAAATAATACATTTTTCTCCTGCCTCATTAATGTTGATATTATTCTATATATATTCATAATAGACTTAGATTTCAGTAAATCAAGCTGCTGTTAAAAATTTTCAGCACAAAAAAAGCGGTGGAATTTTCCATCGCTTTTTCTTAGATACAATATATCAATTATTTAACGATATCAGCGTTAACAACCTTGATGTATTGACCCTTAGCAATTCTGTAGTACTTTTGACCATTCTTGAAAGTGAATGAAGAACCGTAAACAGTTACAGTTGAACCTTTCAATAACTTCTTGTGGTTAGCACGTTTCTTGCTAGTCTTGTAGATGTATGAGTTGTGGTTCAAAGTTGCCTTGTAACCATCAACGTTACCAGCATCGATGTATTGACCATCACCAACTTGGTAAGCTTCAGTACCATCGTTAAGCTTAGTCTTGTCACCGTAAACAGTAGTGTTAGTGTATGAACCAATCTTCTTAGTACCTACACGCTTGTGATCCTTGTCGTAGATGTAAGCATTGTGCATAACAGTTACAGTAGATTGCTTTGCAGGCTTGAAAGTACCATCAACGTATTGTGCTTCAACATATTGGTTAGAATCAGCACTGTTAATACGCACATATTTCTTACCGTCAACAGTTACTTGTCCATAAGTTGCAACTTGTGAACCATTAGAAACAGTTGTTGTAGTCTTAGTTACAACATTTCCACTAATTGTATAAACTGGAATATCTGCATCAGATTGAACAGTCTTGTAATCAGCATTAGGATCACCAACAGTAAAGTTAAATACAACACTAGAAGTCAATCCATCAGCATTTGTTGCACTAACAGTTACAGGATATACACCAGCAACCTTAGTATTTACTTTACTAATATCAGCTTTCACTGATACAGTATTAGTTGTATGTCCATTTACTGTAGCTACAAAAGCACTCTCGATTTTCTTTTCATCAACAGTTCCGTTAACACCAGCTGAAGCAAAATCTTTCTTGTTTGCACTAGACAATTCAATAGTTTGATTTTGACCCATGTAACTCTTTTGGTTCAACCAAATAACTGGATATACTAATTTATCATCACCGTTACTTGAAACTTTCATATTAGCAGTTAAAGTAGCAGTTTTACCATTATCTGCAGTTACAGTAATAGGAACAACGAAATCAGTTGCTGGAATATCAAAAGTACCATCATCTTTAATTGTAATTCCATTAGTTGCTAATGCTGATTGAACTGCTGACTTAACTGCTGATTCATAAGCTGCTTTTGAGACAACAGTAGTACCTGTGGAAGCAATCTTAAAGTTGCTTACGATATAATCAGTAATACCTTTAACACTGTTACTTGCACCCTTTATAATAGGAACTTTAATAGATGAAATTTGTTTGTTATTTCCATCCAAAAAGTATGGAGCACCAGTTTTTGATGAATCTTGAACAGTAAAAGCTGAACTAACTACAGTTATAGGACGTGTAATACTTCCAAAGCCATCAGTTGTTCTGCTTTGATTATTTACAATTACAGTACCGTTTATAGTATCTAAGCCACCAAGTTGAACTTGTTGCAATGCAGCAACGTATGTTCCACCTTTTTCAAGCTTTTGAACAGGTACTGCATTATCTTTAATTGTACCATCAGCATTAAGATCTGAAGCATTATATACATTTGCTTTTTTGTCATTAGCAATAGCAATTTTACCAGCACTAGCAGTTAAGCTTGCCTTAACTGCTGAAGCTGGGCCTTCAGTTAAACTTGTAGCATTATCAATATTTAAAGTTACAAGTATGTTCTTAGCTGCAGTTGTAGCACTACCATTTCCATTTACAGAAACAGGTACACTACCATTTGAAGTAGTATCAGCTGAAACAGCAGTAACAGCACTAGTAGCAACTGGAGCAACAGCTAATAAAGCAGCTGCAGCAGCACTAACAATTCTATAATTTTTCTTCATGTGGTCTTCCTCCTTGTGTATATACAAAATCGTAATAGACTATAGGTTCAGTCGCATTGAGCCTACATTGTTACAACATTCTTCAAGTCAAAATCATAAGTTTATAACTCTTATGAGGTAGCTTATCTGGCTGAAGAACCCGCATGCGTACAGGTTTGCAAACCTGAAGCATAGCTATTACTTACCACGCTTCATATTGTACTAACCTTTTAGCTAAATTGCAAGGTGTTACGGTATTTTACACACTTTTGTAATAAACGTTTTCACTAACTTTTTAAAAGTATAATTTTGTCACAAGCAAACAAATCCCTATCTAGCAATGTATTTGCCATAATTTTTTCTTAAAGTTTACATGATAATTTTTTGATTTTGCATAAATTTTACAAAATAATAACAAAATGATTTGTAAATAACTTTTTATATAGAAACTTTAAAATCATTTTTAACAAAAAAATACCGCTCGTGTAGAACGGTATTTCAAAAGTGTGTTTGGATGATCGCGAAGTTAGTGTATAAGATAAACTGTTAGAGAAGGTTCTACTACTCAGACGTGATCATCCTTAAAAGTGCTAGAAAAGAAATTTGTGAGTAGCATAACCACGTATATTATAGCATTGTTTAATAAATAGCGCATACATTTTTGACCAATTGTTGGTATTGGTTTTTTAATTTAGAGGCTCTAACTACTGATATTACAGTATTTTCAAGCAAATGGTTTTCGTTAAATAATAGCCGAAAACGCCCGCAAAAGCAGCCAATAATCTAGTTAATATATACAAGAATATATTATATCAAATATCGCCTAAAACCTTTTCACCCAAATTTTCCACAAAAATAAAGAGGCAGTACACCCTTCACGAATGCTTGCCCCTTTAAAAAATTATCGCTTAAAAAACTCTCTAATTGTCCTAATTATGTTAGCCAACCTGACTAGGATTAGCAGGCTGTTCTGGCTTACTTGCAGCATCGTCAAACATATCAGTAACAGTCCGTTCAATGTATGCAGCAGATTGAGGAATCTTATACAGATCAACTCCATCCTTTTGGAAGGCATCAGCCTTGACGATTGTGTCCATTGCTGCCTTAACTGCAGCTGGCTCTAAGTTGCTTGCCGCATCAGGCAGAGATAAGCTAGTCCGCTTATTTGCACCATTTAAAAATGTTAATTGTAAAGTCTTTGTTGTCTTAGTCATTATTTTTACCCCTATTCTTTCTCAATAATCGCTTGATTTTATCCTAATCTGCCAATGGTACGAGTTGTTTTTGAATTAAAATCGCAGCACCGAGTTTGTCACCTTGCAATGCTGCCAAGGCCGTCCCAACATCTGCTAGTCCAGAAGCTGTTACTCCTTCTTTGACATTGTTAAAGATGCGGCTCTTAGCACCGTCGCCGTCAACGTATTTTTCATTCAAAAAAGTATATTGGATTGATTGATCTGATAATTCAAAGTTCATAATTGTTACCTTCCTTAGTAATTAATAATTGCGTTTGTGTAAGTGACCCGCGCGTCAGATGTCTTACACTATTACTAACGAATTGAAACCGCCAAGTGTAACATTTTTGTTGAAAGAATTTGGGTAACTGCAGATTAAGCCGCAAAAAATCTTACTTATACCAAAAGACTACTGCATTGCAGTAGCCCTTCAGTAGTATATTTATTGTTTTTTCTAGGCAGCCAATCTTTTGACTGCTGATAATAATTTGCCATCACGAATTTCTACAGCTTACACCTGCTCTCATCTTTTAGCGGCAAGACAATCATGATCTAGTTTCATTAATTGTATTGCCTAACTAATACACTATTATATATTGGCTAAAAAGTCAACTGATACTAAGGATTGTCGCAACAAAAAAGACTACTTACATAGTCCTCTTGTTAAATTATTCAGCTACCTGCATTTCATGATTAACCTTGGCGCGGCCATTAGCGTAATCGAAAATATAGTCAGGCTGCACATTAAACAGGTACACATTGAAGTCAAGACTGCCGTCAGTCGCAACGGCTTGTAAATTAATCCCGCGTGCCATCAGCTCATTATCACGAAAAATCGGCGTTGCCTGATAAATAACCTTCTTATTAGCCCGCAATGCTGCCCTAATCTTACTTTCAAAAATTGTCTGGATCTTCTGGTTGGAAAACGCGGTCTGCGTAAAGAGGTTCTTAGGATTATTCTGGTCTCCTGATTGATTATCTGGGTTGTAATTGCCCTCCTGGTCAATCCCAGCTGACACGGAATAGGCAATCATATGCCCGCGGTTATATAGTTGTGTCTGTCCGCGATGATTATAATGCCATGCCGTTGGCTCAACGAACTGACGCACACGTAAACTATCATTAGCCACGTTCCGTCTTTCTAAGAAGGCAGTATTGGAGCGTGATGTCCGGTTCAAACTGTCCAGATCAGAATAAATTACGCGGTTAATCTTCCATGCACCCTTAATCAAGGTCGAATGGTCATCATTCACCGTAATATATGCCTTACTGCCACTCTTAAAGTTCAATTGCGCCAACTTTTGGTAGTCTTTTTGCGCAAGACCGCCATAAACCTTGGATGCCGTCTGCGCCTTACCCACATCAGCAGTCTGCGGGTTCTTACCAGTTAATTGGTTAACCAAGTGATTGCCGCTGGAGTCGCTGCCGCCCTTAGTCGAGACACCCCACACGAGGGCAATCAAAATAATCACAACTGTCCAAAAGTTGCTGCTTTTCTTACTAGTTCGTTTACTTCGCCTGCGCGCCATGAAATTTGCTCCTTAATTAATATTCATTAAGTATAGTCAATCGAACTGTTGTTTGCAATCTTTGCAATAAAAAAGCACCCATAATCAATTATGGTGCGCTTTAACTATTGTGAAGTCGGTCTAGCCTCTAGCCCATTCATCAAGCAGGTTAAGGAAGAACCCTTCTGACCAGCGCTTAATTTTACTGCCTGATTGATTAAATTCCTGAGCCTGTTGCCAAACAGCATTATTTTTATCAAAGAAATCATGGTCGCCCATAATCAAGTAATCAGTATCAGGAGCAATTTGCACTTGCGCCTGACCGCCTAGATTATTAACCAGCTGCATTGCTTCATCACTGGCCATCCCCAAATTACCAGTAAAGACAATCTTCTTATGGTTAACCGGATTGTGCAGCCCTAATTGCCAAGATTCCAGTTCATCTGCCAGTAAGTCTAGATTTTTCACCTTGCTTTGAGCTTGCTTGAGCAGTTCAGGTGTAAAGTGCTCACGAAAATCATCGTAGACCTTTTTCGTATCGATTGAGTCTGCTAGACCGTGGTGCTGCTCTTCTTGGGCAATCCCGGCCCGCTGGATACAATCAATTAGCCGATTATGCTGGCGCGGATAATATGCTCGAGCCAGCCGCAGGACATCAACATAATCATTGTTTAATTCTGGCAGCTTGAATTTTTTCGTCAAATCATACAAGAAATTCAGGTCAAAGTTAACGTTATAGCCGGCAATCACATCATCCCCGATAAACTCGCGAAATTCAGTCATTGCCTGCTTCACAGGGACACCCTCATCAAGCAGCTGCTGCTCGGTAATCCCATTCAGCTTGGTAATGAATGCCGGCACCTTATTAGAACGCGGATAAAATACCAAGTTGCTGTACTGCGCGACAATTTCATTGTTGCGAACCTTCACGCCACCCAGTTCCGTCACATGATCGCGGTAAGGATTAAGGCCGGTAGTTTCAATATCCAGCATCGTGTAGTCAGACAAAAAATCCGGCAGCTCTTGCCCCTTGCCGCGCAACTTATCTTGGGCACCCGAAACATGCAGTACCCCATTTTTAACAAAAATACTCATACTAACTTCCCACTATTTCTGCACTAAGTCCGCAATTAAAGCTGCTGCACCATTACCGACTGCCGCACTGCGGTCTTGCAAATTATCCGGCAGCAGTTCTTCTTCTAGGTCTGCCGCCACATACGACCACTGCGGGAACTGCTGCACCAACTGAACAATCGGCTCAAGCAGCTGGGGACTTGTATCATCAACGCCCAGTTCCAAGAAGACCACGCGCTTATCTTCATTCCCCGTCAAAAACCAGCGAAAACGTGTATTAGCATCGGTATCTGGATAAAAGTGCTCGTTCAACGGCATCTGTAATTCCATTGGCTGACCGCAAACCTTACATTTAGGTACCAAATTTGCATCCGCCGCGTTTTTAGCTGCAAATTCTGCCACAACTGCGCGATCATCCTCTAAGCCATGATTAATACCGCTCGAGCACTGCATCTTGGTCCAATCACCAAAGGCATTAAAAATTCGGTTCTTGTTAAAGCCCGCCGTTTCAAAAAAGTGACCAAAAGTCGAAGTGGCAATGAAGTATTCTTTCTTGCCAATCAACTGCTTTAATTGTCGCATTGTCTTGCTCGGCTGATAAGATAGTGAATATTTCTGTACCAGCTGACTCCAAAAAAGCCACTGCTCCTGCCACGACGTTAATTTCTTGTCCAGAGCATCCCCAATCGTATGCACATCATACTTTTGCGCAATCGTTGGAAACTCTTGGTCAAACTTTTCTTGCGCTAAAATATCCAACCCTTCAATCTGCGCCATGCCATTACCAGCAGTCACAATAACTACTTCGGCATCCGCCAGCAGTTTTTTTGCCTTGTCTATATTATCCATAATTTCCTTTTCTAATTATCGTGATAACCCGTAAACGACAGCTTACCATGATTAAAATCAGCCAAAAAAACGTCGCTCACGTTCTGATAGCCAGCTTTGCGTGCTTCTTCTTTAAGCCAATCATTATCTTTATGAATTAATTCAAGCACATCTTGGTTAACTTGACCATCATTAATAATAGGGAAGCGAATATTTGTTTCATCTTTTTGAATAACGGTTAACTGCCCATTCTTTTCAAAAATACAGTTCTTAACGTTTTCAACCGAATAGATCCCCTGACTACGCAGCTTAAACATTAACTCATTAGCCGAAATTCCCGCCATTAAGCAGTTGCGCACCAGCACCTTACCTTCTTTAATCACCTGAATTGGCTTGCCGTCAATCACATTGCGCACCCAATTATTGTGCTCACGAGCGAACTTAAGGATGAAAACAACTAACGTCCACACAATCAATACCAGCAAAAACTGCAGAACAGAAATATTAGCATTGTAAATCACGCCGCCGATAATGCCACCAAGGACGTAATTCTGCAGTTGGTCAAGCGCGGTTGTCGGTGCCAAGTTGCTTTTACCAAAAACATTAATCTGAAAAATCAGGGTTAACACACCAAGGGCAAATTTAATAAAAAGTTGCAAATAATCCATGATTAAGCCTCCTAATTCTTCACATTAACATCATGATTGATAACGTGAGCTTTATTCAATGTATAACTGTTATTATCTTCATTTAAATTAAGCTGATAATCTGTGTCTTTAGAGTCGACACGCACAATGATCCCGTTCTGCAAGGTTGTTGAATTAACCAATACATCTGATGTCGCTACGCCCTGGTCGCGCGCAACTGACTTGATAAACGGCACAATCTGAACTGACTGCGACTTAACCAGTGTTGTTTCAACGTATTTTTCGTACTGTGTTCCGACAAATAATAGTAAGAACAGCAGCGCGATAATTCCTAAATCGCGATAGCGTGTATCAAATCGGTGCCGCAAATACAGGATTGCAAATACAATCATCGTTAACGCGGCCGCCGCAATTAAGACGTAAAGAATAGTTTTACTCGTACTTTGATTTTGCTCAATATATTTAAGTGTATAAAAAGTCATTACATTGCCACCTTTTGCTTTAACAAACTCAAATTACAATCTATGCTTTTAGTATAACAAAAAGCGGTCAACTATTAGTTGGCCACTACTCAGCAATTTTTAATTTTCAGAAGCACCACTAGCTGTATCAGCTGCAGGTTCTGGTTTTTCAGCTTGTTCTTGTGCAGCTTCTGCCTTAGTAGAGGCACCAGTTGCGGCATCAGGATTAGAATTGCGTCTATAAGTTGCTCCTGTCGTCGCGTCCTCATCAACTACCAGCTTCTGACCAGTAGTTTCACAGAAGTACTTAACTAACGGGTACAAGTCCTGAACCCATTCATAAATACCGGCGTAATTGCCTTCATCATCAACTACCCGCTTATAATAGTGCAGCACTAGTTCCTTCAAGTTGCCGGTAGGAACTGGCATATAAACGTCATCATGACCAGCTTGTCTTGTGCGCAAAGCATGAACAACCTTCTTGGTTTCCTGAATTACATCACCAACATGTGGGTGGACATCATTCATCGTGTTGCCGACTTGTTCAGGAACCCGCTTAGCCTTCATCTTGGCAATCGGGTCAACTGGCCGGTTGTACCACAAGAATTGGTTATTCTCATCAACAAACGATAACTCACCAATCGTGTCGCGCAGCATCCAGTTAATTTGATTAACCGTTAACAAGCCACTGTCGAGCTTAACGTAATCATCGCCTTCAGCCGCGTGAACCTTCTCTGCAGCTTGGTCTAACCAGTCTGGGTCTTCTTTATTAATTCCACTAACTGTATAGCGGCCCTTGCCCTTAGCATCAAAGTCTTCTTGCATGTATTCATCGGGGTTCATATTCTTTAACCATTGCGGTTCTGCCATTTTTATTCTCCTTGTTCAATTAATCACGTAATAACAATACAATTATATTATAAAAGCGCTTTATTTGCACTGGCATTTAAAAAAATATTTTTTGCCGCGTTTGTAATTTTTCTTTCATATAGTTATGAGCTAAAATATAGTGTAACTACTAGCACAAAAGGAGATACTATGAAAACTGGTACTAAAATTATTACTTTAGACAACGGTTACCACTTATGGACCAACACCCAAGGCCACGGCGATATTCACCTCTTGGCTTTGCACGGCGGCCCCGGCGGCAACCACGAATATTGGGAAGATACTGCTGAACAATTGAAGAAGCAGGGCTTAGACGTACAAGTAACCATGTACGATCAACTTGGCTCACTTTATTCTGACCAACCTGATTATTCTGACCCTGAAATTGCTAAGAAGTATCTGACTTACGAATACTTTTTGGATGAAGTTGACGAAGTCCGGGTTAAACTAGGCTTAGACAACGTTTATTTAATCGGACAAAGCTGGGGCGGCTTATTGGTTCAAGAATACGCCGTTAAGTATGGTCAACACTTGAAGGGGGCCATCATTTCTTCAATGGTTGACGAAATTGACGAATACGTTGCTTCAGTCAACCGCCGCCGGCAAGAAGTCCTTCCGCAAACCGAAATTGACTTCATGCACCAATGTGAAGAAAACAACGATTACGACAATGACCGTTACCAAGCCGACGTTAATATTTTGAACATTAACTTTGTCGACCGTAAACAGCCATCTAAGCTCTACCACTTGAAAGACATTGGTGGCACTGCCGTTTACAATGCCTTCCAAGGCGACAACGAATTCGTAATTACTGGTAAGTTGAAGGATTGGCACTTCAGAGATCAACTCAAGAACATCAAGGTGCCAACACTGCTCACTTTTGGCGAGAACGAAACAATGCCGATTGCCACTGCTAAAACGATGCAGAAGGAAATTCCTAACTCACGCCTTGTTACTACCCCAGACGGCGGTCACCACCACATGGTTGACAACCCTGCCGTTTACTACAAGCACCTAGCTGACTTCATCAAACAAGTTGAAGCTGGTACCTTCAAGGGTGAATAAATAAAAAACGCAGCCCGATTATGAGTTGCGTTTTTTATTTACCCTGAATTAATTAGTAATGTAGTCCAGTAAGTCAAACATGACTTGTTTATTTTCAGCGGGGACTACTTGACCCAAAATATCGTCTGCCGTTTGCCCTAGAACTGACCCCCTAATATAGGGGAAATCATTAGTAACCATTTCGCGAACGTTATTGGCTTTGGGTTCAAAGTGAAATTGCAGGCCAATGACGCGGTGACCGATGACGAAGCCCTGATTTCGGTGGTATTTGGTTGAGAACAACAACTGACTGCCTTCTGGCAACTCAAACATTTCTTCATGCCAATGCAAGGCAAGCAGTTCAGCTGGTACATTAGGAATTACCGTTGTTTCCAAATGTACTGGTTCCCAACCGACTTCTTTAACTGCAGCCTTTTTAATCGTGGCACCCAATGTCTTGGCAATCTGCTGGGCACCGAAACAAGCACCGAAGATTGGCTTATCTTGAGCCAACAATTCTTTAATTAAAGCCCGTTCCTGCTTAATCCACAGCAGGTCATCATTTGGACTCATTGGTCCGCCCAAAATAACTAACATATCAGTCTGCTCGGCAGTTGGTAAATACCCAAACTGATACGGATGATACGTATAAACTTCGTGCCCACGGCTCTCAGCCCAATCAACGATTGAGCCCGGTCCTTCG
The DNA here is from genome assembly GCF_029392855.1 of Lactobacillus sp. ESL0680. Taxonomy (NCBI): domain Bacteria; kingdom Bacillati; phylum Bacillota; class Bacilli; order Lactobacillales; family Lactobacillaceae; genus Lactobacillus; species Lactobacillus sp. ESL0680. The sequence goes on from NZ_CP113945.1 coordinate 1,553,164, forward strand.
TTAGGGGTATGTTGTAAGATATTAACGCGCATATTGCGGCCTTCTTTCCAGATGTCTTCTTGGCAAATATTTATCTCAATCATACATTACTATTGCCCTGTTTTGTATTTAAATATGCTGGTGATTATTTTTTATTTAAGAAAGCACCAAAAGTAGTCAAATATGCTCTAAGCAATTATAATTAGGGATAAGTTAATAAGGAGGATATTTCCTATTATGAAGAAAACTACGATTTGGACAATTGTGGCAGTTGCGATTATTGCACTTGGCGGGGGCGTCATTTATGGCACCCAAAAGTCCAGCAGCAATCAGGTTAACGCCGCATACACTGAAGCAATTGATAATGGTAAGAACGCAGTAATGGACAAGGATTATGTCCGTGCCAGCAGCGACTTTGCCAAAGCCGGCAAAATCAAAAAGACGGCACTAGCTACGGCATACAAAAACCAAGCTGATGGGATGCTCTCGGCAATTGACGCGGCTAAAGATGGCGAATATACCGATGCCTTAAGCACAGTTAACAACGTTATTAATGAAGATCATGGCTATTCCCTGTTAATTAAACAAGGCCAAAAACTGCAATCAACGCTGAAAGATGTCAAGGATAACTACGAACATGAATTGAAGCCGCTCTTTGACCAAGCCAAAAAGGCCGAGCAGGATAAGCAGTACCAGGAAGCTGTTGACCACTACCAAAAGATCCTTAACCTGCCTTACATTGACGGCAAATACTATGCTAAATATAAGGACAAGGCACAAAAAGGTATTGCTAATAACAAAGATGCCGCTAAAGACAATCACAGCACTGTAACTACTGATAAAAATTCAACCAATAATTCTGCTGCTGGTGACACTGGTAATGCTGGCAAAACCGGCGAAGGTGCAATGGGTGACCACAAGGTTAACGGCAAAACTGTCGGCGCCAGCCAAATCACGCAGCTGCGTAAACAACTCAAAAGTCTTGGCTTTGACCCAATGTCATGGAGTCCGCAAGACTTGATTGACATGTATCGAAGCACAGGTCACAGTGATCCCAGCCAAATTACAAAAGAAGATGTACAAAAATACTTGAAGCCATAGTACTTTAAGATAATGTACCTTAACTCGTCCGCCTAAGAGCAGGGCGAGTTTTATCTTTTAAAGTTCAATTTAACCAAGTAAAAACATGATATAATTAGATAGATATCATCGAATACAAAACTACTATATTTAACATGGATTACCGCAATAGTTGCTTTTACCGCTTAAACTCGGTAAAATGACTATTGACTTTCACGTGTCCTATTTTTATTAAAGGAGTGTCCGCATTGACTGAACAAGAAAATAACACTAAAGATACTGAACAAGAAAATGATGAACTTAAAGTTGTCATGCCAGATGCCAATTGGTCTACTATGACACAAGAAGAATTTGCTGAGCAGCCTGACTACTTGCAAGTCTTCACTGACTTCTACATTTCTCAATTCAATCAACGTGATTTGGAAATTATGGATCGTTACGATACAAATGCAAACATGGTTGATATCAACCACTATTTGCTTGATAATATCCATTTTTCACGGAAAGAATTAATCAGACACGCTTTGCAATATCATGCAAATAACTTCCAAAACCTGATTGACGAAATCGCCAAACAAGACGAAGTTGACCCAAGTAACATGACAACTTATACTGATTGGGATAATTGGTATGAAGATTGCCGCAATAAAATCGAAAATTCTTTGTCATAATTTACTTGTACTACAGCTAAAAAAAGAACACAATAGATACTTAACGAGAATGCCTTTTTGGACATTCTTTTTTACTTAAAAACAAATACTATTTTAGTCTATGGGAGTACAGATAACTATGGATCAAAAAAAGAAGCGAATTTCAGCCGCTGGGCTGTTAATTACAATTGGGATTGTTTACGGTGATATTGGGACTAGTCCCCTTTACGTAATGAAATCAATCCTAAATGGTAATGGCGGTATAGCTAATGTTAATCGCGAATTAATTTTAGGTTCAATCTCGTTGATTTTCTGGACGGTTACTTTACTAACAACTGTCAAATATGTAATGGTCGCGCTCAACGCAACTAACCGCGGCGAAGGTGGGATCTTCGCCCTTTATGCACTGGTACGTAAGCGTGCCAAGTGGCTGGTTGTTCCAGCCTTAGTCGGTGGTGCAGCGCTTTTGGCTGACGGAACACTGACGCCAGCTGTAACGGTTACCACCTCAATCGAGGGGTTAAAAAACATGAAGTTTGGCTCGAGCATCCCCGTCCCTAGCCAAACAATGGTTATTATTATTACCATCGTGATTTTGCTGCTGCTATTCTCTATTCAAATGCTGGGTACCAGCAGTATCGGTAAGGCTTTTGGTCCTATCATGCTTGTCTGGTTCACCTTCTTAGGTGCAATCGGCATTCTCAACATGGCACATGACTGGTCAATTTTAGAGGCACTTAATCCATATTGGGCAATCAAAATTCTGTTTAGTCCGGCTAACAAAGTCGGGATCTTTATCTTAGGATCAATCTTTTTGGCAACTACTGGGGCTGAAGCGTTGTATTCAGATGTTGGTCATGTTGGTAAGGGCAATATTCGTGGTTCTTGGCCTTACGTTTTCATTTGTTTAGCACTCAACTATCTTGGTCAAGGTGTTTGGATTTTACAAAATCCTAATTATCAAACTCACGGCACCGAATTAAATCCTTTCTTTGAAGCTGTTCCAGGTAATTTGCGATTATTTGCCATTATCTTGGCAACTATCGCCGCTATCATTGCCTCACAAGCCTTGATTACTGGTTCCTTTACCTTAGTTTCTGAAGCCAGCGGATTAAAATTCCTGCCGCGCATGAACATTAATTATCCAACTACTGAGCACGGACAGATTTATATCCCATCAGTAAACAAGATGCTCTGTGTAGCCACAATCGCCATCGTTATTTTCTTCCAAACATCTGAACATATGGAAGCAGCCTATGGTCTGTCAATCACAGTAACAATGCTAATGACCACGCTTCTATTATTCGAATATTTGGGTAACAAAAAGACACCGCTGGTCTTGCGACTAAGCTTCTTATTAGTATTCGGCTTTATCGAGAGTATGTTCTTGATTTCCAGTTTGACCAAGTTCATGCGTGGTGGTTACGTAACTGTCTTAATTGCCGGTTTCATCGGCATTATCATGTTCATCTGGTACTTCGGCAACAAGGTACGCGACAAGCACGAAGGCGCCAATACTTATGTACGTCTTGACGAATTTACTGATATGTTAACCGACCTAAGTCATGACGATGACTTCCCTGTCTACGCCACCAACTTAGTTTACATGGCTAAGGTTAAGTACAATAAGTTCATTAAACGAGAAATTTTGTATTCAATTTTGGACAAACGGCCTAAACGAGCACACGCTTATTGGTTTGTGTCAGTTAACATTACCAACGAACCATTCACTGCCAAGTATGCCGTCAACACTTATGACACAAAGAACGTGATTAACGTTCAATTGTTCCTCGGCTTCAAAAAGCAGACTAGCGTTAACGTCTACTTGCGGCAAATTGTCCACGACCTAATTAAGGACGGGACAATCGAAGCTCAACCACAGGAATACACCACAATGCCTGGACGTGAAGTTGGCGACTTCTCCTTCGTTATCGTTAACGATGTCGTTAGTCCATTAACGAAGCTTAAGGGCTTTGACAAGTGGATTGTTCAAGCACGGGTTTGGCTGCAGAACCTATCATCCAACCCCGCAACTTGGTTTGGCCTTGAATACACAGACACAGTTGTCGAACGTGTCCCACTGATTTTAGGCAAGCCTGAACGTAATTTACACATCAAGCGGGTAGCAACACGCGACTATTCTAATTTAAAGAACGAAGAAAATTAAAATTTTAAACACACAAAAAGTGCAGTAGCTTAATTGCTACTGCACTTTTTTATATGGCTTTTTATTTTGACTGCTAAAGCATTATTAAATATTGCTATTTTGTAGTAAAATACTACCAAGTTTAAAAAGAATATACTAAAAGTAGGCTAATCAGTGAAAAACGTAAAAAGAATTATTTTAGATATTTTTAAATCGCTATCATTTTGGGCGCTATTTCCGGTGCTTTATTTTCTAGTTACCTGTATTAAATCTAAAATGTATCTGTCAATGTGTTTAGCATTGTTAATGCTCATAATCGATGTATCCCAATTTATAAAAGATTTAGCTGGAATATTAAAAAAAGACATACTGTAGAAAGGTAACATGGACCCCCGAAATTAGGACAATCTAATTTTTGGAGCCATTATGACTAATTATCTAAAAAAATAAAATTAAACGTTCTTTTTTAGTTATTTACTCGGTCAATTTTGAATACACAAAAGCCGTCAATCATATCATGAATGACAGCTTTTTATAAGTGTTTAATATTAAATTACCAAATATGAACTCGCTTGTCTGGATCAAGCCACATACCATCAGTTGGCTTCACGTCAAAGACCTTATAGAAGTCGTCTTGACATTGAATTTGAACATTTGCTCGCTCAGGACCAGGTGCGTGAACATCAACAGCCGTTTGCGATTTAATTGATTCAGTCAATTGTTTGTTGGCCCAAATTCGAGCAAAGTTTTCAAACAATTTCTTCAAATCGTCGCCTTCATTTTTAGCAGCTTCAACTGCAGCTGTCAAACCACCCTGATCGGCAATATTTTCAGAAACAATCTGCTTACCGTTCAACTTAACTGGACCGTATTCAATCCCGTCAAAGATGTCAATTTCAGCTTGTGTCCGCTTCTTAAATTCGGCGTAATCTTCATCTGTCCACCAGTTAGTCATATTACCTAACTCGTCGAATTGCGCACCATTATTGTCAAAGGCATGAGAAACTTCGTGGGCAATTACTGTACCAATACCACCAAAGTTAGTTGCGCGATCTTGCTTCAAATCATAAAATGGTGCCTGTAAAATGGCTGCTGGGAAAGTTAAGTCGTTTCTTTGTGGATCATAACAAGCATTAACCAAGTTCCCTGGCATTGCCCAAACTGTCCGATCAACTTCCTTATGCAATTGTTCAATATTATACTTTTGTTCTTCAACAGCAAAAGCACGTCCATTTGAATAAAGACTGCCGCCTTGACTGGCTGGGACAACTTGCAAACGATTGTAAATTTCTTCAATCTTGTCTGGATAGCCAATCTTTAATTCCAAAGCATCCAGCTTAACAACTGCCTTCTTCTTAGTTGCTTCTGAGAGCCAGCTATTATTTTGCAGACGTTCTTCATAAACAGCCAGCATCCGGCGAATCATATCTTCAACATCTTTTTTGGCATCAGCACCAAAGTAAGTCTGACCATAGTAAACACCAATAACTTCACTAAAAGCACTGTTGGCAATATGATAAGCCTGCTTTTCACCTGATTGCAGTTGTGGTTGGCCTGATAAAGCTTGACTAAACGGAAAGGCAGCTTCACGGAATTCTTGTGACAAGTCTGAAGCAGCATCGTTGATGAAGTTAACAATCATCCAACCCTTGATCTCATCAAAGTTGGACTTGTTGATGATTTCGTTAACGTGGTCAAGATAGCGTGGCTCCTCAACAATAATGCGGTCAGGTTCTTCACCAATAACTTCCTTTAAGTAGTACCCAATCTTAAAGTCATCGAATTTAGCTTCAAAGTCTGCAATCTTCATTGGGTTGTAGCAAGCTGGGTAATCAGCCCATTCTTCAGCTGACTTAACTACTTTGGCTAACTTAGCGTCAAACTTAATTGCATCTGCAGCGTATTTCTCAGCTTCAGCAGTTTCAACTCCTGCCATCTCTAGCAACTTAACAGATTGCTTACGCAAAGTTTCTAGTAACTCTGCCGCATCAGCAGTTTCATAAGTAGTTGTGTCCGGCAAAAAGGTTCCAGGACCAGCAAAATTGAGCACATTAATCTTGGTGTTCTTCATGTCTGGTTCAACACTTAAACTAAACGGAATTGACGCAAAAGTAGCTAAGTCCGGAGCGTTTAAATTATAATCAGAAAAATCTCTGATGCCTTCTAATAACTCTAAGTCCGACTTAATTGGTGCAGCACCATCTTCATTACGCTTGGTAAAGTCCTTAGCCAATTTATATAATTCGACAGCCTTATCCATATTAGGCACATCAGGAATAGCCTTTTTACCAGCAGCAAAATCCGCAAAGTCAGCCATCAAATGCTTTTCAACATTAACATCAATGCCATCAAATGATGCCATTCGTGAACGATCAGATGGAATTTCAGTTTTTTCTAACCATTCTGAGTTAACGGCAAGGTACATATTATCCTGTGGTCTAGTGCCTACTTTAGGCTCAATAACATCGCCGCTGCCGCCGCGAACTGCAATATATTTTTTCATTCAAAAATCCTCCCTGATATTAAATTAAAATAAGTTAAATTAATAATATCATTTTAATTAAATAACTATTGTTAAAAAATATTTACAAAATTACTTGTACAGTGTCAGATGCTTCCGCAATTTAGCATGCAATGGGATTAGCAGAATAATCATCAAGAAAATCCCCACAGCTGCAATGATAAAGAACGGAATATAACCGGAACGGTCAATCACTAGACCGCCAAATAATGGTCCAAATGCCTGCCCAATTCCACGAGCCACATTAATTGCCCCCTGATACTTTCCTTTGCTGGATAATGGCGACAAGTCATTAATGTAAGCTGGCACAGCTGGAAAGGCCGTGGCTTCACCGAAGGTCAAAATGAGCATTGAGAGCGCAAAATGCGCAAAATCCCGAGCAAAGATTAAGGTCACAAAGGAAATGGCAAACATCAATGTGCCAAAAATAATCTGGTGGAACAAGTTTTTAAATAAATGTGGATAACGTGCCAAAACCACTTGGATAATCACAATTACCGCACCATTCAATGTCCAGAGCAAACTGTACATGTGGAATGGAATCCCAAGCGAAACCATGTAAACGGACAGGTTGGATTCCCAATTCATATACATTAACCAGGTAACAGCTAATGAGATTAAGAAACCAATGGTGAGCATCATATTATGCTTCGGCATTGCTTGTGACTTCGGCTTCTCGCCAGTCGCCACTGTTTTTGCCTGCCGCTGTTTATGAAAATTAATAATCGGTCGATAATTAATCGCGGCGTTAATTGCGGCAATCGCAAATAACGCTGCAGCCAAAATAAACAGGAATTCAATTGAGAAGTCATACAGGTAACCAACTAAGAGTGTACCCGTGACTGTCCCCACATTTTGAGCAAAATAAATTAAATTAAAAACATAACGTCCCGGATACTTACGCAGGCTAGTCGCAATGGAATTAATCATCGTGCCATTCCAGCCACTAGTTAGCCCAGTTAACGTTAACCAAATCCAGTAAGCAGGCCACCCATGGAAAAAGGCCATCAAAAATAAGATCGTCGCGTCAAGCGATAATCCCACTACAATTAGCGGATACGGATTATAGCGGTCATAAAAGCGGCCCGCCACAATTGACCCGAGCACATTACCTGCACAATTGCAAAATAATACAACCCCAATCATTGAGAGGCTGATATGTAATTGCTTATTTAAATAGACAGAGGTCAGCGGCCAAACAAAGCTCGACCCAATCCACGTGGCCAATTCACCCAGCAGCAGCCAACGCAATTTAACTTCTGTTTCATTATTAGATCCATGTGTAAGTTTCATTTATTCAGTCCTTCCTATTTAAGTTCCAATTACCAGTGTAGCAAGAAGTATCAAAAAAGAACACCCCCATGCAATGAGGTGTTCCAAAAAAGTTTATTTATAATAATTTTTATTTTTGTGGTTTTTTCTCAAAGAATTGACCCTTGTTTACCTGATAAAACTTCTTATACCGGTCATAATAGTTATGGAACATGTACTTCATTAACAGCCAGCGCTTAAGATTACGGTCCTTATCATAAAAGACAGTGGTGCCGTAGCGGCCCTCATGAATTAATTCCTCAGCAGCCTTCTTAGCTTCATTATCAGCAGCATATTCCTTGAAAATTTTCACTGGAACTCCCAGCCACAGAACGTGCTTGGATTTTAACTTATTACCATAAACAGTTGGCTGTTCCTTCAAGCTGTCATAAACGTAATCATCAACGTACCACTTAGCTAAGTTATAACCGTTTAAGGTAACATAAAAGCTAGAGCGGCCCTGACGCAAGTTAATTTCAAAGAACTTATACTGGCCATCGCGACTATCATACTTAATATCAAAGTTGGCCATCCCTGTATAATTGATCTTTTCTAAGAAAGTCTCAACTTGCTCATATAACTTTTCATTATATTCCGGCAGAATCGCCATGTAATTACCAATTGATTGCGGCGTTGGATCTTCCAGCAGTGGGTGACCCATACACATCATCTTAATATGATGGTCTTTATCAACATAAGCATTCAACACCCGCATGTTAGAATCATCACCAGGAATGAAGTCCTGCAAAATCAGGTCAGCCTGGTAGCCGTTGCCGTAGATTTTACCAACAATATCTTTTAATTCAGCTTCATCATGAATTGTGAAGGCTTTTTTGCGGCCTTCAAAGTGAACATCAAGCCAAGAAACAGGATCCTCTGGCTTTAATTCAACAGGATAGTTGAATGGCAGGTTTAAATAATCCTCAGCCTGAAAGTCAGCCATCGTAACAATCTTAGTCTTAGGGTACGGCAAGCCATATTCTTCCGCAATTTGGTAGAAGCCTTCCTTAGAAATCAGCTTTTCAAGCAGATCATAGTCAATATAAGGAACGACAAACACGTCTTGCAATTCATCCTTGTGCTTAGCTAATAATTCAGCGTAGCCATCCCCACAAGCAATCAAAATTACTGGTTCCTGATGATCCTTGTAAAGCTTCATCTGCTCACGCATAACTGTCATAAAGGTTGGATCTTCACTAAAGCCGTGATGCAATTCAACTTCGACTATCTTAGAATAACGCGTTGCCGCAAGCTGACTATCAGCTAGAGCCTTAACTTTAATACCATAAGCTTGATTAAACGAGCGCGCCATGCCATAGACATTAATGTCGCTACCCAATAAAATTGGCGTAAAATCTTGATTCATTATCTTGCTCCTATTAAACCAGCTTGCCTTGTTCGATCAAGCTAGCTACTTCCGGCTGAACGTGTTGATACTTAGCAACCGTGCCCTCATAATCAACAAAGAATAACTTGTACCAAACAAGGAAGGTATAAATTGTCCAAATTTGCCGACGGTGAGAACCATCGCCATTGAAGTTTTCATCGAGTAATTGCAAAATCTTGTCTTGTTCAAAAATATCACTGACAAAATCTTCACTGAACATGTCCCGAACTTGCTTGTCAAAGCGCGGTTCCTGCAGCCATTCCTTGATTGGCGTTGGGAAGCCTAATTTTGGCCGTTTAGCCCATTCATCTGGCAAAACTCGCTCTGAAGCCTTACGTAAAGCGTACTTAGTATCATGCTTATTAACCAAATATTCAGTTGGAATTGAGTTTGCTCGTTCAGCAATCTTGCGGTCAAGGTACGGTACCCGCAATTCTAGAGAGTGCGCCATTGAAATCTTGTCCGCTTTTTGCTCAATATCATTTAGCATAAAGTGGTGCAGGTCAATGTACTGCATCTGCCGGACGTTATCAAGATCCTTAACCTTCTTAAAGTCGGATTGGTAGATACTGTTAACCGTCAACTTGTTGCGGTATGACGGCTTCAAAATACCGTTAGCATCCTCAGAAGTGAAAATCGTTGGGTAATCCATATCGTAAATCACAGATTGACCAACGTAAAACTCGCTTGGTTCAGCTAGGTTAGTGTACAAATGCACCTTACCTGGGAAGTTAGGCATCTTCTTAATCTTATGTGCCAACTTAACTTTTGTCTTTTTCGGCAATTTAGTTAATTGTGACGTAAAGACCTTAATTACATTGTTATGCGTGTGCATGCCGTAATTGACATAGCCAGCAAATAACTCGTCAGCACCTTCACCTGATAGAGCAACTGTGACATGCTTACGCGCCATCTTGCACAAGTACCAGAGCGGAATAATTGATGGGTTCGCATCCGGCTCATCCATGTGGTACTGCATCTCAGGAAAGTCATGCATCGCTTCATCCGACTTTACTTTGTCAGAGAAGAACTTCCAACCCTTAATATCAGCTAAAGCCTTAGCCTTTGAGGCTTCATCATAAGTTGCATCGTCAAATGAAATTGAGAAAACATCATCAGGATCTAAGATACTGGTGATATAACTAGAATCGACACCTTCTGACAAGAAAGCACCAACCGGAACATCAGCAATGCGGTACAAATCAACCGTTTCTTTTAGGTCATCATCAATCTTTTTAACGGTTTCTTCAAAGCTCAAATTGTTAGCCTTGTATTCGGCATCCCAATATTGGTGCATTTTCATCTTGCCGTCTTGATATTCAAACCAATGACCAGCTGGGAAGCGGTGAATGCCCTTAAAGAATGTTTCATTAAGGTCATTGTATTGGTTCATTAAGTATGGCTTAACTGCTTCCGTGTTCAACCGGCGCTTAAACCCTGGGAAAGCCAAGAAACTCTTGAGCTCTGAACCGATAAGCAAATGACCATTTTCATCACTATAATATAACGGCTTAATTCCAAAGAAATCACGGGCACCATACAAAGTTTGGGTATTATCATCCCAAATAGCGAAGGCAAACATTCCGAGCACGCGCTTGAGCAAGCCATCCATGCCCCATTCTTCAAAACCGTGCAACAAGACTTCTGTATCAGTTTCAGTAGTAAAAGTATGCCCAGCGGCAACTAATTCTTCTCTTAATGGTTGAAAATTGTAAATTTCACCGTTAAAAATAATTGCTCGGGTATTATCTTCGTTAAAGATTGGTTGGCTACCACCGCGCAAATCAATAATTGATAATCTTCTAAAGCCCAACGCTACCTTATCATTGGTATACATCCCATCAGAATCTGGGCCTCTGTGTTTAATCGTTGCCATCATTTTACCAATGGCTTTTTGTTTGTCATTTATTTCTGGATCATAAAATGCGACAATTCCGCACATAGTTTATCTTCCCTTAATTAGTTTTATTAATCTATTAAATTCTTCATATTAACTGTTTCATTATATGCTAAAAGCCGGACAATTACCAAACTGTCCAGCTTAATTTTACTAAATATAAAAGATTCTGCGCTTAGAGGCAGCACCATACCCAAAAACTTGGATAACGTGACGGTGTGAATCAACATTGACAATGTAACCAGCAAATTCAGTATGGTGGTCAATCTGCCGGTTCCAATTTTTATTATACTTAGTCGTCAACACATGATTAGGCCCCATCAACGCCGAGCAGTTAAACAAGATATACTGGATACCATTAATCCGATATTGGTCTTCACGGTGACGATGACCGCAGAAGTAAGCAATAATGCGCGCATTTTTAATATTAGTAAAGTCAAAATCATTCGCCAGCCGAAATTCCGGTGGAATACCGCGGCTGGAATGCATCTGTCCTTTTTCACGTTGGTTAAACGCAACAAGGAGTTCATGTAGAGACCGGCCGTTATACTTCAAGGCATTAGTTCCCTTACGATTAATCGGGTTAGCATGACTCATCAAAATGATCTTTTTGTTTGATGATTGCTCTAAAATCTCAATAATCTCTTCAATTTGGTCTTCTCTGACGGCTAACGTGATTTTGGTGTCATATTTTTTCTGACCTTGGGCATCAAGCTCATATGGTACATCAGAAGTATTAACTGAAATAAAGCGGACATCATCAACATCGTAATAACAAACGCCATGCTGGCGTGAAATATAATGAATATCCCGTTGAGCATACATGCTCGGCCACATGATGCTTTCAAATTCATTTTCAGGGAATGATGCTTTTAAATCATGGTGCTCATCAAACTTATCATTTTCGTCATGATTACCCTTAATCATGATTGTCGGAACGCGATCAGAGACAAAGGAATCGCGCAGCTTCATCAATTCGCTCTCACTTAAAAAGCCAGCGTCTGAGCCATCAATCCAATCACCTAAGTGAACCTTGAGGTTAAGTAAGCCAGAATCATCAAGATAGGAAAATTCATTAACGTGCGTTAAACCATTCCAACCATAAAAATCACTGCTATTGCGATCTTTATAATGCGTATCAGAAATCACGCTGACATTAACGGAATTTTTACCTTGTCTGACGTGATCGTGAACCCGATCAATAAATTGGTCAAGATATTGCTCGGTTACATAGCGGCGGCCGGTCTTCTTATTGGCGAACGCACGATAACAGCCAAGCTCCTCGTTAAATTCACGCACATATTCTGGCGCCAATTTTTCCGTACTTTCCAAGCTGAGTGCTTGATGTAAAACACCATTTTCATCTTTATAAACGGTCAAATTATACGGCTGACCTCCCGGTGTTCCTTGCCCGCCGTCAACTTGATATTCACCGACTGTCATATATTCTTGCATCGGGTCAAGTGAGTCGTCCTTTTTCTTAAACGCAGCTCGCTTTTTCACACCAATTAAACGATCAAATAATCCTTCTGCATGCTTAAACACATTCATGATTTTGGCCCCTAACAAAAAAGCTGGACCAATAATAGTCCAGCTTAAAAATTATGCATTTTCTGCCAAAGCATGTGCTGCCAAGCCAATTGACAAAACAGCATCCTTTGACAATACCCCTTGTAATCCCTTAAAGGCGATTGCTTGAACCGCGCTAATTACTTTAAGACTATATGCAACTACATGATAATCAACTGTACTGTTATAAAAATCATCCTCATAAGGATCTTCATGGTTATATGTCAGATTAATTTCATCCTTATCCACAAAACCATCCACATGATTAGTTAAAATACGGTCATGCAAGTCCGTCAACTTCTCCGACAATTTAATCAAAGTCAACTTATGATCGCTTTCGGTCTCATAATATTGCTCTTGCGTCATGTCAAAGTATTCTTTAACTGGCTTGTTTAAGATGTGCAGACTATCGATTGCACGATATACAGCCTCGGCATCAAAGTCTCGTTCCTTATTCAAAATTTCTTCTTGGTTTGCGGCCAAGTCATCGGCCAAAGTAATTGTCTCTAACTTATCCATGGTATCCTCCTAAAGTTCAACTTATATTATACCAAAAACAGCGGTTAAGGAAGCTATTTTGTTACTTTTTAACTTAAAACCAAAAGTTTAAAAATCTTGCTTTATAAAAAGACTTTACCTTAACAAAAATAAAACTCAGCTTGAAAATGCATCAGCAATAATAGTTTATAATTCAATAACTGTTCCAGTGTTGCCAGCAATAATCTCGTTGACATTATCCAAAGAACCAATAATTGCCTTCTTACCTGTATTTTTAACAAAAGTTAAAGCAGCTTGAACCTTAGGCAACATACTTCCAGCTGCAAATTGATCTTCGGCAATATAGCCTTCTAATTCTTTAACGTTCGTCTTAGTCAAGCACTTTTGATCCGGTTTACCAAAATTAATGCACACACCATCAACAGCAGTTAAAATAATCAACTCATCTGCAGATACTAATTCTGCAACTTTTGCCGCACTAAAGTCTTTGTCAATAACTGCTTCTTTACCGGTGAAATGAGTGCCATCTTTCACTACTGGAATACCGCCACCACCAGAAACGATTGGTATAATCCCATTAGCAATCATCTTTTGAATTGCACCGATTTCTTTAATTGCTTGAGGTTTAGGAGACGGTACAACCCGACGATAACCACGACCGGAATCTTCAACAAGTGTCCAATCTGGATATGTTTTCTTCACGTCGTCAGCTTCTTCTTTAGAATAGAAGGGGCCAATTGGTTTAGATGGTTTTTCAAAAGCAGGATCGTCACCATTAACAATTGTTTGCGTTACAACTGTAACGATATCTTTGTCAATGTTATTTTTAGCAGTTTCTTCTTGCAGTGCATTTTGGAACCAATAACCGATGCTTCCTTCTGTCATTGCTCCCACAGTATCTAATGGCATTGCCGGATTTTTTTCGCTGTTTGCAGCTAATTGTTGCAATAACAAGTTCCCAACTTGTGGACCATTTCCATGAGTAATAATTAATTCATCCCCATTTTTGATGAAATTAACTAATGCACTTGCTGTTTTTTTAACTGCTTCTTGTTGTGCTTGCGCAGTAGGATCTTTGGATAAAATTGCATTACCACCCAAAGCTACTACGATTCTATTGTTTGCCATATATTATTCTCCTAATAATAAGTTTTATCCGATCTTGATCGTACCGTTAATAATTAAGCCGATTGTAATAATTGCTAATATCAAAATTATGCCCATTACAATCTTTTCTTTAAAACTAATCTTGTGTCCATATTCTTTACATGCTACCCAGTAGAAATAAAAACCAGGCAAATAAGCGATTGTAGTCATCATTACTTGTTGCCAACCAGCTAATACCATTGCAAGCAATTGAAAGCCAGCTGCAATTACACCAATAAATAATTGTCCCCATTCACCATTTTTATATGAATACTTAACTTGGTAGACGCCAACCAATAAATAACTCAATAAAATAGCGGCTGTTGCCAAAGTATAAGCAAAATTATATGCATAGTTGGTTGCCAATAGTGTAAACAAAAATAAAGTTTGCAGGATTCCTGTAATAACCAATGAAATAGTTGGTGCTTTCTTTGAATTAAGCTTGCCCCAATATGAAGGTAATTCATGATCTTTTGCCATTAAAGTTGTTGTCTCTGCTGGCAGCATTGTCCATGAAAGCCAGGCGCCTAATGTCGAAATGATAACGCCAATATTAATAAAGATTGCGCCCCATTCACCAACAACATGTTTTAAAATGTTGGCCATTGCTGGTTGTTTAATTGTTGCCAATTGCGCTTGCGTTAAAACACCATAGGGTAAGATTGATGCGAAAACATAAACAATAATTAAAGTTGCTAAACCCATAATAGTAGCGGCTTGAGCATCTGAACGTTTTTTAGCTCGATTAGCTAAAACACTAGCACCTTCAATCCCGATAAAGACCCACATGATAATCATGATACTCTGCTTCATCTGACCAAATACGCTAATTACCTTACCGCCATGTAAAACATTATTTGCAACATTACCCCAAAAGTCGGCTGTAAAGACACCAGCTTTAAAACTAACTGCAACAATAATCATAAATACAACTAGTGGCACTAACTTGCAAATAGTAACAATCGTATTAACAAAACTTGCACTTTCGACACCATTGTTTACTAATAAACTTAGACCCCAAACAAAAATAATTGCACAAAGGATTGATGGTAAGTTCTGACCACCCTTAAATATTGGAATAAAGTAACCAATTGCGCTCATTAGCATTGTTGCAAAGGCAATATTACCTAACCAAGCTGAAAGCCAATACCCCCAGCCGCTCAAGAAACCACCCAAAGGTCCAAAAGCAGCCTTAGCATAACTAAAAATACCGGAATCTAGTTCTGGACGCTTTTTTGACAAGTTATTAAGTGACAATACTAATGCGTATATACCAATACCACAAAATAGCCATGATAATAATGCTGGGCCTGGTGCTGCAGCATTAGCCATATCGCTGGTAATACCAAATATCCCCGTACCGATTGATGAACTAACAATCAGCGCTGTTAACCCAAATTTGCTAATTCCATCTTCTTTATCCATTTTCAACCTTCTTACATTCCTTAATAAAAAAAGCAGCTGTTTTACTAAAGATTTCTTAAGCAAACCGCTACTTTTTGTAAACATATAAAAGAGATATTTATAAGTTGTTAATTAAACTTCAGGTATAAACAAGTTGCCTAATGTTGCAGCCATTATTGCCTTAATACCATGTTTACGGTTTTCTCCTTCTTCAAAGACGCGAGAATATTTACTGCGGAATACTTCATCAGTAACTTCCATTTCAGTAATGCCGTATTTTTCACTGATTTCTTGACCATAATCCGTATTAGTATCATGGAAGGCTGGCAAACAATGTAAGAAAATTAATTCGTCATCTGGGGTGCCAGTCTTTTTCATCATATCCATATTTACTTGATATGGCTTCAATAATTTAACACGTTCTTCCCAGTTGGATTCACCCATAGAAACCCACACATCAGTGTAGATTGCGTTTGATCCCTTAACACCCTTATCAATGTCATCAGTAATCAGAATTTCAGAACCACTTTGTTCTGCATACTTTTTAGCAATATCAACATGCTTTTGTGATGGGAATAACTCTTTAGGTGCAACAATATGAATATTAACACCCATCATGGAACAGCCAACTAACAAAGAATTACCCATGTTATTGTGGCCATCACCAACATAAGTTAAAGTTAAGCCCTTAAGGTGACCAAAGTTTTCCTTCAAAGTCATCAAGTCAGGAATAATTTGGGTTGGGTGCCATTCATCAGTCAAACCATTCCAAACAGGAACACCGGAATACTTAGCTAACCCTTCAACAGTTGATTGTTTAAAGCCTCTGAATTCAATACCATCAAACATACTACCTAAAATTTTAGCAGTATCTTCAACTGATTCTTTCTTTCCTAAGTGAATCTCATCTTTACCTAAGTAGTCAGCATTTGCTCCTAATTCAGCAGCAGCTGTCACAAAGGAAGAACGAGTTCTAGTTGATGCTTTTTCAAAAATCAAAGCGATGTTCTTTCCTTCAAGATAGCGATGAGGAATATTATTCCGCTTAAGATATTTTAGGTGCAAACCAAAATCAATTAAATAATTCATCTCAGCAGGGGTCATTGAAGTTTCTGCCAAAATGCTTCTGCCTTGAAATACGTTAGATTCCTTACCGTTAAATCTCTTATCCATTACTTAAATTCTCCAAATTCTATAATTTTAAATATCTTCTCTGACAATTGGCATTGACATACATCTTGGACCGCCACGACCGCGTGATAATTCACTTGAACGAATTTCGTGAACTAAGATTCCATGTTCGCGTAATAAATCATTTGAAACGTAATTACGGTTATAAGTAACTACTTCACCTGGGGCAATAGCCAAAGTGTTTGAACCATCATTCCATTGTTCTCTTGGAGCAACAATTGGATCGCCATTACCAGTAGGAATTAGGTCGATCTCTGATTGGTTTAATACTTTCTTCAAAACCGAAGTAATGTCATCATGATATTCGACCTTAATTTCATCGTTTTTGTCTGGTGTTAAAACATAAACATCGAGCTTACCGTTATCCTTCAAAATGGCCGGATGAACAGTAAATTGATCGTAATTAATCATCGTAAAGACTGTATCAAGGTGCATCATTGCGTGATTATGAGGGATTCGAATTGCCAGAACTGTATCAAAGTCTGAATCTTTAAATAAATTGTGTGCAATATCTTCAATTGCTTTAGCTGAAGTTCTTTGAGAGACACCAATAGCTAGAACGTGATTACTCAGAACCAGTTCGTCGCCACCTTCGATTCGGCTATCATGATTCCGATTACGCCAAACATGAATGCCTTGATCCTTAAAGCGTGGATGATAATTAATAATGTATTGCATAAACAATGATTCACGTTGCCGAGCTGGGAACGTCATATGGTTAATTGATAAACCATTACCAATAGCAGCAGCAGGGTCTCTAGTAAAGTAAGTGTTTGGCATTGGATCCATCAAGAATGGGTCATCAGCATCTTCTGCTAATTCGCCCAAAGATTTCAAATCAACGTCAACCTCATTTTTACGAACACCAGCAATAATCTTGTCAACCATGTCTTGGTCATTTAAACCAAGCAAGTAATCTTTCAGTGCTTCATAAACTGAACCCTTTGTATGACCGGATTCCTTAAGCATTTGATCCAAAAATTGATTCTTTACTTTTTCATCTGCCAAAGACTGAGCAGCTAATTGCTCCATGTACAATACTTCTGTACCATTAGCCCTTAACGTATTTGCAAAGTCATCATGTTCTTCCTGAGCAATTGGCAGATAAGGAATATCATCAAACAATAATCGTTCCATCGTATCAGGTGTAATATTCTCAACTTCATGATTTGGTCGCTTGAGAATAACCGTCTTTAATTTTCCAATTTCTGAAGTTATGTGAATTGCTGAATTTTTCATCAAAACCACTCCTTTTCTATTTTCAATTGAAGTGCACTTTCAACACGTTAGATATTAACCACATTTGCAAACGCTGTCAAACACTTTTTTTAAAAAATGTGCCACAATTTACACTTTTTAAAGGTCACAAAAGTGTATTATAATCAGGCTTGGAGGTATTTTTTTATGACAACAAAAAAGTTTTCACCGAAGGACAAAGTTTATAACTATCTTGCTCAGCAATTAACATTAGGAAAAATAAATCGTAATGACCATATCACTGAGCAATCACTAGCAACTCAACTCGGAATGAGTAGAACTCCAATTAGAGAAGCACTACTAGAACTTTCGATGGACAATATTCTGGAACGTATTCCCAATAAGGGCTTCAGAGTACGGTACTACACTAAAAAAGATATTCGCGAGTTATACACTTTAATCGGCTTACTTGATGGCAAAGTTGCAGAACTAACAATCGATAAGTTAACTGAATCTGATTATTCGCTAATGCAATTTTACGTTGACAGTATGACCTCAGCTATCAAAAATTCTTTGTATACAAAATACAATGAGCTGCAGGATCAATTTCATGCCATTTATTTAGATAAATGTTCCAATGCTTTGCTTACAAACGAACTACTTAATAAGAAGAAAAGTTTTATTGGTAAAGACTACGCCCATTTATCTTCTACAGAAATAACCAATCTATTAACCCAAACCAATAACGAGCATCAACATATTTATTATTTATTCAAAAAGCACAAAATCGATGAATTACGTAAGTACTTAGAAGAAGTACATTGGAATCCAGACAATTCTCGTTACGATATATCATAGATATATAGGAAGGAAAAATAAAAAAATATTTTTTCTTCCTATTATATGGATGTCTAAAGATACAAAATTCATAAGAGTAATATTGTATACAATTGCTTAGTTCAGTCTTTAATATTATTTTTTAAGAATAGTATTCATTTTTAAAAAATATCTGCTTTGATAATTTTTTTGCAATATGCTATCATAAAAACGTTTTCAAAATTTACTAACGTTTTTTTAAAAAAAACTGAGGAAATAAATTTATGACCGAAAAGAAAAAAATAAACGGTTTTACTTTAGTCATGCTAATTGTAACTACTTCTATTGGCGCGGGAATTTTCGCACTCAGCAGTGATCTGGCTCACGCAGCCGCACAAGGTCCTGCGCTAATTGCCTGGCTAATTATTGGCATAGGAGTAATTCTTCTTGCGGCAACTTTCAATAATTTATTGATTAAATGTCCCACTCTCAATGGTATCTTCACTTATGGCAAAAAAGGATTTGGCGATTTTGCTGGCTTCATTAGTGGCTGGGGTTACTGGATGTCCTGTTGGCTTGGTAATATTGCTATTTCAACCATTTTTATGAGTACATTAGGTTACTTCTTCCCGATTTTTAGTAAGAGCAACAGTATCTATTCTATTATTGGCGCAAGTATTTGCTCATGGCTGCTAATCTTTATGGTTTCACTGGGAATTGAAAATGCTGCCTTTGTTGACTCAATTATTACGATTTGCAAGTTAATACCAATTATTGTTTTTATTATTGCCAGTATATTAGTTTTCAAAGTAAACTTTTTCTCACAACACTTTTGGGGCAATCTTGCTAATTCTTTTAATTTCAGCAGTACTGTTGTTCAAGTAAAGAACTGTTTTATGACCATGATGTGGTTATTCGTCGGGATCGAAGGAGCTACTGTTCTTGCTGCCAGGGCAAAAAGTAAAAAAATTGCTGGTCGCTCAACTTTAATCGGTGTTGTAGCATTATTAATTATCTACGTTTTAGCTTCAATTCTACCCTATGGTTATTTTACAAGGGCACAATTAATTAATGCACCTCAACCACCAATGGCTTATCTCTTAGAAAAAATAGTTGGCCCTTGGGGTGGATTACTCATTAGCGTTGGCGTCTTAATTTCAATTATTGGAACATGGATTTCATGGACAATTTTACCGTCAGAAACAATGTGTGCCATGGCTAAAGAAAAACTTTTGCCAAAAAAATTGGGGGAAACCAATAAATTTGGTGCACCAATTTATGCACTTATTACAACTGGGGTAATGGTACAATTGTTCTTAATTAGTTTACTATTTACAAATAAGGCTTACGAATTTGCATATAGTTTAAGCACCGCTTCTGTAATTATTACTTATATTATTGTCGCTTCCTATCAAATTAAACTATCATCGCAAGAAAAAAATAAGCGGCAATTATTTATTGGTATTGGTACACTGATTTTTGAAACAGTCGGTATTCTTTTTGCAGGATTAAAATACTTATTGGTATGTACAATTATCTACATTCCCGGGCTATATTTATATTATTTAGCAGTTAGAAAAAGACGTAAGTTAACTACTTTAGAAAAGATTGGTATGCTAGTAATAGTAATGATTGGTATCGCCGCAATTTGGATGTTACTAAGTAAAAAAATAACTATATAATTAAAAATAAAAGCATAGTTTTAATTAAACTACGCTTTTATTTTTAACCAATATTTTACTATTACTTTTCATAATGCAAATGATACTTTATTGTATATGACTTTTCTTTATCCGTTTTTAATTCAATTGCAGAAAAGTCACGGGTACTGCCAGCTTTAGATAAAGTCTGCGGCTCAAGAGCAATTCCTTCATATGGTTCACCTACACCTTTGGTCCTTATCAAGTTCATCTGGTCTTGAGTAAAGGAATTAGCCGTGAACATTACCAAGCCATTTCTATCTGACTCGATTCCCACGCTAATTTTAGTTTGCGGATCCGCCAATTCTGCAATTATCTTCTGGTCATTATTAACTACAAAAATATCGTCGAACCCTTTTTCAGTAGTGCCATTCATCTCTTTAATTGCTGTACCTAAATTCGTCGGTTGTTGAAAATCAAATGGGGTATGCTCAACCAGAATTTGCTTACCTGTTGGAATTTTATTCTGATCTAATTCCTGAATATGAGCCGCGTTTATTTTTAGCATCTGTCCAGTAATTGTATCATCCAAACCTAAATTAAAATAAACATGCTGGGTTGGATTAAAGACTGTATCTGCCGTGCTGGCAGCAGTATACTTGATACCAACAACATCATCGGGTGACAAAGTATAAATAATTTTAACTTGCATCTCACCGGGATAACCATCTCCTGTCTGCAGATGACTCATTTCAATTGCATCACCCATGGCAGTTTGGACAATTTTTCCCTGCCAAATTTGACTGTTAAAACCGTCAGGTCCCCCATGCAGCGTTGTCGTTCCCTCATTTTGAGGTAATTGGGTTATCTGACCATTAAGGACTACCTGACCATCCATGATTCGGCCAGCAGTGCGACCAATCGCCATACAAATATAAAACGGATTAGCAAGATAATCCTTGCTATTATAATAATTTAAAACTATATTATGTGTTTCGGACTTAGTTGGCACCAGAATTTCATAAATTGTTGCTCCCAAGGTCAAGAGCGACAATGTTACACCATTAGCATTAGTTAAGCTCAACTTTTGAATTTTATGACCCTGATATTCGTCAAAGTCACTAACTGTTCCGCGTACTTTTTGCATCATTTTATCTCCCTAATTTCTATTTATGTATTCGCTTACATAAATATATTACTTTTTATAATTATTGGCAAATAAATTATTAATATCATAAAGCTAATATTATTAATTCCGCTATTTTTTGCGTATTTAATATTAAGCAAATACAGACTAAAGGAGCAATTAACATGGAAGAATATTCCCGTTGTCCGTGGGGCAACAGTCAAGACAAATTAATGCAGCAGTATCACGATCACGAGTGGGGCAAACTCAACTTAGATGAGCAATATCTCTATGAAATGCTTGTGTTGGAACTATTTCAATCCGGACTTAATTGGTCGATTGTTTTGCACAAGCGAGAAAATTTTCGTCGTGCTTTCAAAAATTTCATTCCCGAAGAAGTCGCACAAATGACAGATGCAGACATTACAACTCTGATGCAAGACAGTTCGATTATTCGTAACCGGCAAAAAATTACCGCTGCTATCAAGAACGCGAAAGCGATCTTAATTATTGAAGCCAAATATGGCAGTTTTGGTCATTATTTACAAGAATTTATCCAAACACCACTTATCAATCATCCGCAAACAATGGCTCAAATTCCAACAACAAGTGAAGTCGCCAAAAAGTTGGCAAAACAATTAAAAAAGGATGGCTTTTCTTTTGTTGGTCCTGTTGTAATTTATTCATATTTACAAGGCATCGGCCTCATTAATGACCATTTAGAAACCTGTCCTTTTAAATATCATAGCTAATCATCACTTATCTTTATAATTTTTTCCTTTCGTGTTACACTATTTCTATAATAAAAAGGAGCTGTGCTGGTAACACAACCCCTTAACGTAGAGCCACTAAAAGTGGTTTACTACCTGAAAATTAATTTTTACAAAACCGTCATTTCCTGGTAGAGTAAGACGGTTTTTGTTTACTCAAAATTACTTGAGCAAACTTCTTAGCAGTTCAACCACTAATGGCAGTAGATTGATTATCACTGCCGCCAGCAGCTGATACTGTTTCATTTTGACTAATATAAATGCTAATCCAACTAAACTAATAGCAAAAATTAACATCAGTGCCAAAATGATTTGCACCTACCTGTCCTCCCTTCTGATAATAGATTGGAGTATGAATCCACTCATGCTCATAGGCATCAGTCCTTTCACTCACAGGTAGTAAACCGTCTTTTAACTTTTCTACGTTCCTAATATTATACAAAAATATACTACTAAAGGCATCAATTTTTTAAAATAAACCAAAGAAAAAGCAGTGAATAAATTATTTATTCACTGCTTTTAGCATATTCTTATTAAACTAATTTCTTCCGAATTACACCGGAAATCCAGTCAATCACAATTACCATGACAATAATTCCAAGTAGGATAATTCCAACGCGATTCCATTGCCGGTATTGCAGTGCAATAATCAGCGGGTAACCGATACCACCGGCACCAACCAAGCCAAGGATTGAAGCTGACCGAATAGAAACATCAAACCGGTACAACGTATTCGAAATCAAGGCTGGCATTAAGTTAGGCAGCGTTGAAAACATCGTAATATTAGTTTTCGAACCCCCAACAGCCGTTACTGCCTCATTAGGACCATCTTCGAGATTTTCAATTGCTTCCGAGAACAATTTTGCCAGCATCCCAACCGAGTGGAAGCCTAATGCCAAAACACCGGCAGCTGAACCAGGACCAACAGCCTTAATAAACATCAAGGCCAAGACGATTTCAGGGAATGACCGGATAATTGCCAAGATAATCTTACCAGTCCGTGAAACATACCACTTTTTATGCTTAGTGTGTGCTGCCCAAAAGGCAAATGGCAATGAAATAATTGCAGAGATAAACGTACCTAAGAAAGCAATACATACAGTTTGCCATAATTGTGATACCAAATCTTCACCAGTGCCATTATAAACGTATGACCAATCAGGATGGAAAATACCGCTAAAAATCGCACCAGCAATTTGACCAGCAGTAGCTTTAATACCGCCAAAATCCATTCCCGTGCATGACCAAACAATAAGAACAATTGTAATTAACGCTAAACCCCAGTGCAATATCCGTTTCGAGACATCAACTTGGCGAGGAGGTAATTTCTTCATATTAGTATCCATTATTTCATCAACGCCTCCCGTGATTTAGACGAAACGTAGTCGATTAAGACTACAACCACAATGATAACTAGGATAATCGTTCCCGTCTTAGCGTAATCAAAGACTTGCAGAGTTTGCTGCAGGTAAAGACCGATACCACCGGCACCGATATATCCTAATACAGTTGAAGCCCGGACGTTAATTTCAAATGCGTACAGACAATAAGAAATAAAGTAAGTAATGACTTGTGGTAAAACAGCAAAAACAATAATTTGCAGTTTATTAGCACCGACAGCCGTCAAAGCCTCAATTGGACCCGGATCAATCGTTTCAATTGCTTCATAAAAGAGCTTAACAACAATCCCAAAAGTACAAATAGCTAAGGCCAAAATACCGGCAACTGGACCAATCCCAACAATGGCAACAAAGATTGCCCCTAATAAGAGGTCTGGTACAGTTCTGATAATATTCATAATTAACCGCAAAATGCCGGTAACAGCCTTATTCTTAACGATGTTACGTGCAATTAACAGCGAATAAATGAAGGCCAGAATAGAACCAATCACTGTCCCCAAAATTGCCATCTTGATTGTTTCAAGAAGCAGCGGCATAACTGGTCCCAAATATCCCCAATCAGGGTGCAGCATTTGGGAAAAGATGTCGGTAAACTGACTAAAGTTAGCAAACAGAGTACCAAGATTAGTGTGTGTAACATCTGTTGATACAAATAATCCCGCAATAAAGACAATTACCCAAATTAAGTTCCAAAACTTGAACTTTTTCTTAGGCAAAGCCATGAGTGCTTCCTTATCAGTATTACTCATCTTGTTCACCACCATTGTAAATCTTGGTGAAGGTCGACTCTGGTGTTTCGCTCATCTTGCCGTCATAAATAATTTCACCAGCACGTACACCAATAACTCGTTTACCAAATTCTTGTGCTAACTCGACACTATGCAAGTTAATCACAACTGTCATGCCGTGCTTTTCGTTCAGCATCTTGAGGTCTTGCATTACACGACGAGAAGTTTGCGGGTCAAGTGAGGCTGTTGGCTCATCAGCTAAAATGATCTCTGGATTTTGCGTTAAAACGCGGGCAATCGCAACCCGTTGTTGTTGCCCACCAGATAGTTCATCAGCACGTGAATAAACCTTGTCAGCCAGGTCAACTTGTTGCAAAGCCTCATAAGCACGCTGCTTATCTTCTTTAGTAAATAAGTTAAGTGTACTCTTCCAAGTAGGGTAATAACCTACGCGGCCTGTTAATACATTACGCAAAACGCTAGAACGTTTAACCAGATTGAAGCTCTGGAAAATCATCCCAATATTGCGTCGCAGAATCCGTAGCTCTTTGCCTCTTGCCTTAGTGATTGATTTGCCATTAATTAAAATATCACCATCAGTAATATCAATTAGGCGGTTAATCGAGCGCAGAAGGGTCGACTTACCAGCACCAGAGAGACCAACAATAACGACAAATTCGCCTTTATTGATAGTTAAATTGATATTCTTTAAACCAACAACGTCTTTGCCATAAACTTTTTTAACGTTTTTTAATTCAATAACTGGCTTAACTGAAGAATCTGCCATTATATACTTCCTTTATTTAACTTATTTCTTGGTTGACTCAATAATCTTTTCGTATTTACGAACAACGGCAAAGTTACTATCTTTTGCAGGAACGTAACCTTCATGAGTGTAAATACTTTCGATAATCTTCTTACCCTTCTTAGATTTACCAATTTCAATAAATGCCTTAGCTAACTTCTTACGGAATGCCTTTGGCATACTTGGAACAACTGAAATCGTGTCATTAGGAATAGCCTTAGTAAAGTAAATTGGCACTACTTGGCTCATAATCTTCGGGTTATCTTTTTGAACGATTGTCCGTGCATCTTCAAAGACAAAAGCAGCATCAGTATCGCCGTTTAAGACGTTCAGAACTGCTTGGTCTTGACCAGTAACAGTTACTAACTTACAACTCTTAGGTACATCTAAGCCCTTTTCCTTTAATTCAGCAATTGGGAACACGTAGCCTGCTGATGAAGTTGGACTTTGAATTGAAATTGACTTACCCTTTAAGTCTTTCCAACTCTTAATCTTTGAATTCTTTTTAACTAAAATTTCTGACCGGTAAAAGTTAACTAAGTCCTTAGTTGGCTTACCACCTGGTTGCTTAACACCATATCTTTGTGCCTGCAATAAAACATCGGCAGCACCTTGCTTGTGCGCTAAAATGTAACCATTTGGCGGCAAGAAACCAACGTCAACTTTCTTAGATTTCATGGCTTCAACAACCGTGTTGTAATCTGTTGACATTGATACGTGAA
Source organism: Lactobacillus sp. ESL0680 (assembly GCF_029392855.1). Taxonomy (NCBI): domain Bacteria; kingdom Bacillati; phylum Bacillota; class Bacilli; order Lactobacillales; family Lactobacillaceae; genus Lactobacillus; species Lactobacillus sp. ESL0680. The sequence goes on from NZ_CP113945.1 coordinate 1,579,147, forward strand.
CTGGAATGCCTAAACGATCAGATAGCATCTTTTCTAACGGCTTAGCTCTAGCTTGCAGCTTAGTTGCAGCTTGGCTTGGGACAAATTGAACATTCAAAGACTTCGGGGTGGAACTTTCTTGACTCTTACTCTTACTTGAACAAGCAGTTGCCATTAACGCTACTAAAAAGACGGCAGCACCAGCTAGCACTTTCTTAAATTTTTTCATTATGCCCTCCTAGACATCAAAAAAGACTTAATGTAACAACACAAAAGTGAATTATATTAAGTCTTTCAATAACTTTTTTGGTTAAAAAACGAACAATACTACCATTTGCAGGAAAGCAAAAAGTCTTAATTGCAAAAACATCAATGAACGCTACGCGCCGTTCATCTTTTTGCATGACTTTCACTCCCCTTTCATCTGTTTCGCATTTATTCTATTAAATAATAGCAGAAATTAGTTGTTTAGAAAAGAAAATTATTTTAAAAAAACTATTTTTTAGCTAAAAAATGTTAGCTGCCTTCGCAAGCAAATTTTTTCTTACATAAATGATTACCTTAATCAACTTCTCTTAACTAGCCCAGGCAAACTAAAAATAATATTGTTCGGAATTTACTTAATAAGGTTGATTAGACTACTGAATTCATCATCTTAGGTTCGGCTTTTTCAATGATTGCTTCATGATTCCATTATTAACAAAAAACTCGATATTAATCACAAAACGTAATTAACATCGAATTTCAAATAATCCACTATATAATATCAACAGACTAATTAATAGCTATCCAACTGGTTTCTTATTTTTGCCGAATTGGGTTGTTATCAACGTCAGTACGAACAATCAATACATCAGCCAAAGCATGCTGGTTAACGTATTCTGTAACTGACCCCATCAGCATTCTCTCAACCGCATTCAAGCCAGTTGCACCCATAATGATTAGATTATCGTGGTGGTCCTTAATAAAGTCATAGGAAATAACCGCCTTAGGGCTGCCATAACGAATATGGTAATCAATATCATCAAAGTCAAAGTTATCATGTGCCCATTGCTTCAAACTCTTTAAATATTTACTAGTATCTTGCGTCATCTGGTAAACAGTATCGCCTGAAATCAGCGTATCCTGCATTTCACCCAAAAATTGCCTAGTATCAATCACGTTTAAAATATCAATATGAGCATTTTCCGTTAGTGCAATTTTAACTGCTTTATCAAAAGATCTTTCAGCTGATTCTGAGCCATCAACTGGAACTAAAATACTGTCTTTTTTCGTACTCATGTACTCACCCTCTATAAATATATTGTTTTATTTAACTTTAATTTTAACATATTTTTGATAACATTTAACTCTTTTATAATTGTTTACACCCTGGTTTATTGCTAGAATAGAACGTAAATGTCAAAAGATAAAGGGTGGAATTTATGACAGAGAATTTAACTAATCAATTAATCGGTGTTAAGAGCGGCCGCAACTTCCGTGAACTTGGCGGCTACAAAACTGCAGACGGCAAAACGATTAAAATGCACAAGTTGTTAAGAACTGCTAACTTAGGTAGCTTAGATGAAACTGACCGCAAGTTCTTACACGATTACGGCGTTAAATACGTCGTTGATTTCAGAAGTCAAGCTGAAGTTGACCATGAACCTGACCGCGTTCCTGAAGGAGCCGAATATGATTACGATCCAGTTTTCAGCGAGGATTTAACCAACGCTTCTAAGAGTATTGAAGAAGTCATCAAGCAAGGTCAAAAAAATCCTCAAGCAGGTTATGAACACATGATGTTTGCTTACGATGATATGATTACCAGTGAACCCGCACAAAAGGCTTACCGCCGCTTCTTCGACCTATTATTGGCAAATGATGAAGAAGGTCAAAGTTTAATCTTCCATTGTACTGCTGGTAAGGACAGAACCGGTGTTGGAGCATTGCTTATCTTAACCGCTCTTGGTGTTCCCCTTGAAACAATCAAGCAGGACTACTTATTAACTAACATTGCCACCGCTGACTTTGTTGAAAATATGATGCAAAAAGCTAAGGCACAAGGTGCTGACGATGCCACATTAAATATTTTAAAAGACTTCCAAACCGTTCACGTTGAATACATCGATCATGTTTTAGCAACTATTAACGGAAAATATGGTAGCGTGGACAACTATTTACATGATATTATGAAATTAACTGATGCAGAAATCAGTAAATTACGTAACATTTACCTAAAATAATAGTTAAAGGAGACCTAGTATGACTAAGACAAAGACCGTTTACTTTGGTGCTGGTTGGTTCAACGAAAAGCAAAACAATGCTTACCAGGCAGCAATGAAAGCCTTGGCTGCCAACCCAACCATTGATCTTGAAAACAGTTATGTTCCATTGGACCACCAATATAAAGACATCAATGTTGAAGAACATCCAGAATATTTGCGTGATCGCGAATGGGCAACTGCAACCTACCACGGTGATTTAATTGGTATTAAGTCCAGCGACATCATGATTGGCGTTTACTTGCCAGAAGAAGAAGATGTTGGTTTGGGAATGGAACTGGGCTACGCTCTAAGTCAAGGTAAATATATTTTACTGGTTATTCCTGATGAAGACTACGGTAAACCAATCAACTTAATGAGCTGGGGTGTCTGCGATAACGCCATTAAGCTCAGCGAATTAGAAAATTATGACTTTAATAAGCCACGTTTTAACTTTTACGACGGTGCTGTTTACTAAAGTGTACATAAAAAATGGTTCTCTTATGAGAACCATTTTTTGTTAGGCCTTGTAACGTGACTTACCGCTGAGGTAGGTTTCACTCAAAGTCATGTCTGGATTAAGTACAATGAAGTCCGCGTCCTTATCCGGAGCGATCGAACCGCACTTGTCTAAAATATGTGCACTCTTAGCTGGAACATAAGAAGCCATCATAATCGCTTCTTCAGGAGTTGCCGCATTCCAGTCAACAACGTTCTTAACGGCTGTCTTCAACTGCAGGATACTGCCGGCCAAGTTATCGTTGCTCTTTAAGCGAGCCATGCCATCTTGAACATAAACTGGTAATTCGCCCAGCATATAATCGCCATCAGGCATCATGCCGGCTTCCATACAGTCGGTAATCAAGGCAATATGTTCAGGCCCCTTTAATTGAATTAGTGCCCGCACCATTTCCTTCTTAACATGGTGCCCATCACAAATTAGTTCATCGGTGACATTATGGAGCGCCATTGCCGCGTTAGAAATTGATGGTGCGTGATGTGACGGATCCGGCATCCCATTAAATGTGTGAGTGAACATGGTTGCGCCAGCTGCAATGCCAGCTGCAGCTTGCTCAAAGTCAGCACTTGAATGCCCCAAGGAAACAACAACACCTTCTTGAACAACGTTGCGAATGAATTCTCTTGCGCCTTTACGTTCAGGAGCAAGAGAAATCTTATTTAACAGACCTCGCGACTCTTCACGCCACTGATTAAACTGGTTAATATCGGGATCTAACAAATATTTCGGATTTTCAGCACCGGCATGCTCGGCAGTGAAGTAAGGCCCCTCAAAGTGCAAACCTTGAATTTTAGCACCTGTTTCTTCGCCGCGATGATCGCCAAACATCTGACAAATTCGACTCAAAGTATCGGCACCAGCTGTATAAGTTGTCGGCAGCCAGCTAGTAACACCAGATTGCAAAAAGCCTTCAGACAAGTGATTAATCCCGTCCCAATCACTTCTCATCACGTCTTCTTTTAGTGAGCCGTGAACATGGGTATCAACTAGTCCGGGAGCAATCCACTTACCGAGATAATCGACAATCTTACCCGCTGGCTTTTCCTGTTCTGAATAATAGTAACCAAACTGCCCGTTATCTTGAATTTCAAGATAGCCGCCATCAGTAGTTATATTTTCCAGAAAAAATTTATCAGCGTGAATATAATAAGTCATTGTTTCCTCCCTCTTTGCGAACATTCACTTCATTATATGTTCATTTTAACCCATTAAATTGGTCTTAACCAGTTTAATCACAAATACTGCAGAAAAACTTGAATTTTTAGTTATAATAGATATTAAGCAAACTAAATTAGGAAGCAAAGATTATGACAGAATATATGCAAACAAACAAACACCAGCTAGGTGCATTAACTGGTGCCAACAGATGTGAAAACTATTATGAATTGCATTACGCAACTGGCGAAATAGCCCGCTTTTATATTTTAGCTGACGGTATTTTTCGGTTTGTGCTTGATCCCAATACTGATTCTCCAATCACGCAAACATCGATGCTTCAGCTTAATTTTAGCAATGAATTTTTTGAGCATTCACAAGTGCGGGCAACTAGTGACTCATTAATTATTCAAGCAGGTAATTATCAAGTTATTTTTGGGCAAAAACCTGCCGTCATGAGTATCTTCGATGAAACTTTGCATGGTATCCGAATGAAACAGGCACAGCCGCTCGAACTATCAGCTAACCAAACCACTGAATTTTTAAATCAAAATAAAAATGAATTTTACTTTGGCGGTGGCTTACAATGCGGTTATTTCAGCCATAAAGGACACAAATTGGCAATTATGGCTGACAACATTACTGGCAAGGAAGGCGTTATTACCCAAGTACCATTTTTTTGGTCTAATGCTGGTTACGGCGAGTTTCGCAATACTAATACTAACGGCAGCTACGACTTCGGTACTACCTATAGCAATTTGACTTCAATTACCCACCAAGACGGGATTTTTGATAATTTTTATATTATCGGCGATACCCCGCAAGCGATTTTGGCTAAATATTATGCCCTAACTGGCAAACCAATGATGCTGCCTAAATATGCATTGGGGCTTGGTCATATTGGTAACTTCTGCACTACTCTGTGGCAGCCAAGCGAAGCCAAGGAGCGCAATGCCAGCAAGTTTGGCAATAATTATTACACGCGAACAAGTAATGAAGCTAATGCTGTTGGTAAAGCTTCACTTAATGGCGAGGAAGACTACCAATTCTCTTCACGCGCCATGCTTGACCGCTATAAGAGTGCACACTTCCCCCTTAGCTGGTTTGTGCCTAATTATGACGTAACCAATTCGGCACCTGAGGCTCTCAATTGCTTCAATGATTATGCCCAAACTCAAGATGTCGCAGCTGGTTTTTGGCATGATGATAAGACACCAGTTCAATTACCAGACCATACTTCCTTCACTTTTACTAACAAGCATGCCGCAAGCGATTATGCAACTTTGAATAATAATTTACAGCGCAAAAAGCCGCTGGTTCTGCAAAGTGCCGGTACCCAAGGTATGCAAAAAAACGCTGCTTTAGCTTTTGGCGCACCCGGCGGTAACTGGGAAAATATTGCCACTCAAGTAGCCAGCTTTATCGGCAGTAATCTTTCCGGTCAACCACTTGTTGGCGCCGCAATTGACGGTACAACAGGCGGCGGTAATGCTCAAATCAGCGTCCGTGATTTCGAATGGAAGAGTTTTACGCCGCTGTTATTCAACCTTGATGACCAAGGCAACTTTAGTAAAACGCCATTTGCTTATAATAAAAAAATAACGGAAATTAATCACGCATATTCAATCTTACGGGCACAACTACAAAATTACCTCTACACTCTTAACCACCAAGCCCAAGCTGGGAATTTTATCGTGCAGCCGCTCTTTATCGCGTTTCCTGATGAACGCAGTAATTATACCGAGCAGTTCAGCAGTGAATTTATGCTGGGCAATAACCTGCTAATTGCGCCAATTACCAATGGTCGCGAAGATGAAAATGGCAATTCACGTAAGGACAACCTTTATTTGCCAGACAGCCGAACAATGTGGCTCGACCTGTTTACTGGCGAAAAATATGCTGGCGGCCGCGTCTACAACAATTTATCTTATCCTGTCTGGCACCTGCCCGTCTTTGTTCGCGGCGGCAGTGTCTTTGACCTTGGCAAGCGAGACTATGTCTTTTATCCACAAGGGCACAGCAGAACCTTAATTTACGATGACGATGATTTGACAGACTTTAATCATAATTATTGTGAAACTTGGATTGACACCAATCAAAATTCCGGGAATTTAACCATTAACATTAATCCAGTTAAGGGCAATTACCCCGGATTTGAAGTTGAGCAGCCAACGAACTTGGCAATTATGTGCGATGCTTATCCCGATCAAATCTCCGTCAAAGTCAACGACCAACTAATTAACTTGCAGGAATACGGCACAATTGAAGCCTTTAATCATGCTCGTGAAGGGATTTTCTTCAATACGAATTACAGTCCTGTACCAGAATTCAATCATTATCACGATGCCAAGCAAACAGTCCTGCAAATTAAGCTGGCAAGTCGCGATGTTACCAACACCAAAATTAAAATTGCTATTCATAATTATACTTACGGCGAAAATGTTCTAGTCCACGAAATCACTGACGGTCTTTTGCCTTCACCAAAACTTCCTGCCGTTGATCCAAGTAAAATCTCGGCTCATTCATTCGAACTCGCTTGGTCCAAGCAGGCTGCTGTTCAAATTGAAATCAATGGGCTTTTATATGAAGGCATTACTGGCAATTGTTTTTCTTTCCACGAGTTACTGCCTAATACGCGCTACATTATTCGGATGCGCTACGTTTCCGGGAATAAAGTATCCGAATGGTCAGATCCATTCGGCGTTATTACCAAGCATGCAGCGATCGATTATGCTATCGACAAGATTAATGTTACCAGCAACTACCCCAGCAGCCCAACACAACCGCTAGCTTACTTAACCGACCTCAAGCTGGCGAGCGAATGGCAGTCGGCTCAGGCATTAACGCCAGACAAGCCACTAGAATTAACCTTTGATTTTGGTCAAGTAGAAAAATTAAGTCGAATGGTCTTCGTGCCGCGTAACATCGACCACAATTTTGATCCTACCGACATTAGTATCGCTGTTTCAACAGATGGCTTTAATTACGTCACTTACTTCGACCACCTTAATTGGAAGGCTGATTGTAAGAATAAAGTAATTGGCTTGCGTGATGTTCGGGCCAAAGGGATTAGACTAACTATTCATCAGGCTTCAGGACCGTTAATTGCGGCTCGTGAAGTAATCTTCTTTAGGGCGAAGAAGTAATTCAGCCAAAAAAAGCAATCCAATTAGGATTGCTTTTTTATTTTGCCTTCATTTTTCTCGGGCTATTTTACTTTCCAATCAATTAATTTAGTAATTCAAAAGCTTCTTATTATAAAATAAATAAATTTGTTCATTTGCTAAATACAAGATATACTATTTAAGTCAAACAAGAGTTTGCCCATAAATTTTATCTTTATCAAGGAACTGATTAACTTGAAACTTTTGCTTTTAACAGAAAAAGCCAGCGCCGCGAAGAATTTTGCCGCAGCATTAGGCGGCTTGAAGGGCAGCTTCAATCACGACAGCTACCAAATTGTCCACGCTCACGGGCACCTATTACAATTCAAAGAGCCGCACCAAATGGTTGCCCAAGATAAGGCTGCTAAATATAGCGATTGGTACGACTTAAACAATTATCCGTGGAACCTGCTTGACTTTACTTGGGAAAAAGAAGTTATTCCCGGCATGGAACCAGCCTTGGCCAACATTAAGAATGCAGCTCAGAAGTGCGATGCAATCGTAATTGCCACCGATGATGACCCATCAGGCGAAGGCGATTTGCTGGGCTGGGAAATTATCAATGCAATTAACTGGACTAAGCGTGTTTTTCGCATTCGCTTTGCGGATGAAACACCAACTAATATCAAAAAAGCCTTGCTGGAAAAGGTTGATGTCACTAACCAATACCAACAGGGCGAGTTTTTAGAGGCAACTGGCCGTGAACGCTTTGACTTTGCTTCAATGCAACTATCACGAATTGCCTTAATCATTGCTAGACAAGCCGGCTTTCAACCGAAGTCATTGCGATTAGGACGGCTCAAATCAACGATTGTTAATCAAGTCTACCAACAAGAGACTGCGCGGCAAAATTATGTCAAAAAATCCTATTACGAAGTCCGTTTTCGTGATACTAACCAAAATATTTTTAAACAAGGACAAAAGGCAAAATTTACGACAGAAGCCGATGCCAAACTGGAATTATCTAAATTCCACAATTCTCAAATTATTGTTGACGCAAAAATCGCTAAGCACCAGGCACCACCTGACTTGCTTGACCTAAGTCATCTGGCAATTTTAGTTGGAAAAAAGGGCTACTCTTCTCAAGAAGTGCTTACAACTTACCAAAAAATGTACGAGGCGGGGATCTTATCATATCCAAGAACAGAAGATACTAAAATCACTCAAGAGCAGTACGCTCAATTACTGCCACTAGCTAAACAAATTGCCCATGTCACTCACGTTGACCCCAAATTATTAACGCACACAACACTTCGAAAGAAATTCTTGGCGAATAACGCCACTCACGGTGCCAATCGTCCCGGTCTGAATGTCCCAAGAAGTCTAACGGAAATTGAACAAAAATTTGGCAAATGTGGCCGAGTAATTTATGAAGCTGTCGCCAAAAGTTTTTTGGCAATTTTAGCTGAGGATTACCTTTACGACCAAGAACAGGCCCACCTTGCCGATTATCCCAAATTTACCTGCACAATTAACTTACCCCGCGAATTGAATTACAAGCTGATTTTTGACGAAAATGACCTAAGCGACGCACCTACCCAAGAAGTGTTGCCTTTTGGCTCAAGCGCACAGCCCTTCGTCTATGAGGGACATAACCCCAAGCCTAAGTCGCCAACTCACCGGTTTATTATTGATTTTCTTAAAAAAGACAAAATTGGAACGGGTGCAACTCAAGAGCAAACGTTAGCCAATATCTCAACTGGTAAAAGTGCCCTAATCAAAAACACCAAGGAAAAATATTCGCTGACTTTTCCCGGTTTAGTCCAATCAATCTTGTGTGACCAAACCTACATTGCCTCGCCCAAAGTCACCGAGCAATTACAAGACACGATGAAAATGGTCAAACAAGGCAAGTTTGATTATCGCAACGTGCCCTTTTTGATTAATCAAATCGTTAAGCACGACCTAGCAATTGAACAAAAAAATGCCGCCAATTTAAACAAAAACCCTAAACTAGCTAAATTGCAAACAACTAAGAAGCCCACCTTTACGCCTAAGCCAAAAGTTACAGGAACTTGGCGCGGCAAAGAAATCGCAATTAACCAAACTTGGGGCAAACACACCTTTAATGAGCGCGAGCTCAAACATCTTTTTGCCGGCAAGTCAATTACATTCGTCTTAAATAAACGGAAAATCACAGGCAAATTAGCCAAGCAAACTTACCAAGGTCATCAATTCGTCGGTTTTAAAGCCGACTTTAGCTAATAATTTACTTATTTTCTAAATAAAATTTGTGCAGCTGCTTACTGTATTCAGGCATCCCTGTAAAAGCCAAATTATCAATCACTGTTTGACACTGCGCTAATAATTTTTCATCGCCAGTTTGATGATATCTGATAATATTCGCCATAAACTGCAAGATGTTCTTATAAAAGAAGTTTTCTGGGATAACTGTAACCTGCTGGGCACTTTCAATAAAAAAGTTTGCTTCATCTTCGCGCTGATTTTCAATACACTGGATAATCATATTATCAATAATTGCTAAAATAATTGCTTGCAATTTCCATTTGGGAGAATTGATAAATTGCTTAACTACCCTTTTAGCAATAATCAAATTACTGTCAATATCAAAAATTACCATCATATAATTGCAATACAGCCGTAAATTATCCTCATTAAAATCCGCAACCTTAAAAATTAACTGCTTCAAAGTTTGCTCTTCTTCTACTGGCAGTTTTTGGTCGGTCATTTCCGCAATTTCTGCATCAATGTAGACAATCCGCTCTTCCTTATCCGCAAAATTACTTTCTTTAAAAATTCGTTTTAATTTACGTAAATCTGCGACAGAATTTTTATAAACAGCCTCCGGTGCCAGATTAAACAGCTGTTCCTCTTGTTCTTGCTCTGTTTCCTGCTCCTGATTAAGCTGCTTAAAAAACGCCGCCACTGAAACATTGTTATATTTCAATAGCTGCAATAAATCTTCTGCTGTAATCCGATGAATATTCTTCTCGACTTTAGAATAATAAGAGGGACTAACAATGTCACCAACCCACTCTTTTTGCGTTTTCAGGCTCTCCAGCCGGTACTTTTTTAATAGTTCTCCAATTGTCACTTGTTAAATGCTCCCTAATTTAATCAACTTGCGAATACGCAAGTTTGTGTCAAATACGCCACTTCTTCTTTAATTTATTTTAACTCAAATATACTAAATATATGTTAAATGAAAAAAGGAGTTATCAATCATGGGCATTTTTTTAAAGAACAAAAACTTTCGTAAACTAACACTTGCCAGCTGGTTATCAACTGCTGGCGACATTCTGTTCTACTTGGCATTAATGACTTATGCCAGCAAATTACATAATTACACGCTAGCAATCTCATTAATTTCAATTACTGAAGCAATTCCACGGTTAATCCAAAGTTTAAGTGGTTATTATGCCGACAGAACTAAGAACAAGTTAAAAATGATTGTTTGGTTGGCGATTATTCGCTTTGTCCTTTATCTGATTGTCGGGTTACTATTTGTCACTAACATTGCTGGCTGGAATTTAGTTCTAATCGTTATTGGCATCAACTTCATCTCTGACATTTCGGGTATGTACTCAAGCGGCTTAACAACGCCACTAATTGTTGATCTAGTGGGTGCAAACGAAATATCTGAAGCTGAAGGTTTTACCAGCGGTATTTCAGAAATCATTTCAACAATTGCGCAATTTATTGGCTCTGGTTTACTATTATTTTTCTCATATTCTAACTTGGCAATTATCAATGCTTTAACCTTTTTAGCAGCCGGTTTATTATACGTCAGTATCAATCATAGTTACCTTCAAGACCACGCCAAAGAAGAAATTAAAGTTAACGAACAAGGCTTCTTCACCACGTTAAAGTCATCCTTCATGCAAATCAAAAAGGCTAACGGCCTATTAACTGTTATCTCTGTTATTGCCTTGTTAAACGGCATTTTGATGGCACTTGAACCACTGATTTCAATTGTGGTTGCTGGAAATAAAACCATGTTAATTGGTACTTACAGTTTTACCATTGCCTTAATTGGTGTTATAAATTCAATTGGACTTGCTCTAGGCAGTGCCATTGGAACCATGATTTTTAAGAAGGCCTCACTATTTACCATCACTTTACTTGATACAGTGGTTAGTGCTGGAACCGCACTTGCCGTTATTGCCCAAAATATTATTGCCACCTTGATTTTTATTGTCCTGCTTAGTTTCTTTGCCGGCGTTGCCAGTCCCAAAATGTCCCAATGGCTTGTTTCAGCAGTTGACCGCACGATTTTATCCTCATCAATTGGAGCACTAAACACGATTTTACAAGTTGCTGGCCCCCTGATGACTACCATCTTTACCAGTATCGCCAGTGCAATTAATATTAATGTCGCACTAGCCAGCCTAATTGTGGTTAGCGTCGCTGTCTTCATTGTTGCCTTTTACGTAATGAAGAAGACACAAAAGACAACGCCAGAAGTAGAACCAAATATTGACTAAACAAAAAAGACGAGAATTTAAATTCTCGTCTTTTTACATGCCCAAATCTGCTCTAGAAATTTCAAGTGAAGGATAATGGCCTAAAGTTGGCAAATATGTATCTTGCGGACAACTATAAACCATATAAAATTCATCAGCTGCTTTATTTTCATTTAGTTCGGTGAATTTCTTTTTAGCCAATTGGGCATCACTTGTCAGATAAACTACCGCAACAACGCCTAGCGGTTCATCATTTACCTGTTCAACATTACCTTTTAGAATTAATTTTAAATTGCCGTCTGGCTTTAATGCCAGATTTACCATTTCGTCAAAGTCCATTATTAACCACTCCCTAACTATTAAAATAATATTATTTTAATAGCTTTCGGAGTAAAAGGCAATTTTATTCAAATCGGTCTTTTTTAATCACACGGTAAATTGAAATTATTAACACCATTAAGGCACAGCCCATTGCCACATAAGCCATTGGTCCGACACTTACTACCGCTTGTGCCTGCGCCTGAGACATCTGATTTTCCATTGCGTACGCCACAATCCATTTCCGCATCAAAGTCGGCGTTAAGATAAAGCTAATCGTAGTTATGCCTGACGCAACTAACATTGTATTGCGCGAATATGGCTCTCTAAAGAACTGCGCCAACACGCAAAATGCCGGGGCAATCATTAATAGCAATACCCAAATCACAATCCAGCGGCCTGCATTGCTGTTCATCATTTGCGCGCTATTTGTCGCGTAACGATATGTTCCCCATAGTTGTCCGCCAGTTAGTGTATTAAGCAAATTCAAAAAATATGAACCTTGTTGCCCATACACACCGCCGCGATCAGATAATAGTCCCTGGACAATTTGAAAACCATCAGTTGACCCAGCCGATGAAAAGTCAACCGTGACCACTTTTTTCATATATGTTGCCAAGAAGATGATGATTGCCCCACCAAACTGCAATGCCCGCAGCATACTGAGTTTACGTGATGCTTTTAATTTAAATTCAAGACTTAAAACACGGTCAGGGTGATGGCTGCGGCCAATAAGATAAATCCCAATTACGACTAATACCAGTAATAAAACCAGCAGCCACCACAATTTCGCCATAATGAAGAAAATTGCCAAGACAATAATCGCAACAGCAATATACGGTCGATCAGAAAAAATTTCCCAAAAATTCAGCTTTAAATGACGGTAATTCGTACGTGTCGGCACGCGCAGTGAATAGTGCTTGGTCTCAACACTTTGTTGGACAATTTTTTCTCTATCTGTTTCACTTTCAACATACCGTTTGCGATATTCACGCCTTGTTATGCGTGGATCTTTCCCCATAATGCACTCATCCTTTCAGAAACACTATCCTACCATGTTTAACAAGCAAATTTCTTGTTTTTAGCAAATTTTTAGCAATTTTTATGTGCTAAAATAAAAAGGATTAATATTTTTTTAATTAATATAGAAGGATGGATCATTTTGACAAAATCTTACAAGTTACCAGCTGGGTGGCATAAATCGTTTTATACCCTCTGGCTTGGCTGCTTTATTACAGGTATGGGCTATTCGATGACAATGCCCTTTATTTCTTTATTTATCGCGGACCTTGGTCACTACAGTAAGTTGCAAATCAACCTATATTCCGGACTAGCCTTTGCTATGACCTTCATTGCGCAAGCAATCGTTTCGCCTTATTGGGGCAACCTCGCTGACCGCAAAGGACGCAAATTGATGTGTATGCGTGCTTCCGGCGTAATGGCTTTAACCATTACTGCCACTGGTTTCGCACCCAACGCTATTTACATTATCGTCATGCGGTTCATTCAAGGCGCATTTTCCGGATACATCAATAACGCCACAGCATTAATTGCTGGTGAAACACCACACCAACGCAGCGGTTGGGTAATGAGCCAAATGATGACTGCCGGAACTGCCGGCAACTTGGTCGGCCCACTGCTTGGTGGTGTTTTATCCAGTTTCTTTGGTAACTGGCTCGGCGGCGTTTGGGGTTATCGAATTCCCTTCTTTATCACTGGCTTCTTAATGTTACTGGTCTTCATTGGGTCTACCTTCCTAGTTAGCGAAGAATTTACCCCGATTTCTCGTGAAGAAATGAAGCCAATGGGCGAAATCATGCACGAGTTACCTAACATTAAGTTAATCGTCATCATGTTTATTACTACCTTACTCGTTCAGGCAGCTAACATGTCAATTGACCCAATCGTTTCACTTTATGTCAAATCAATGATGCCTAACAGCAAGAATATTGCCTTTGTCGCCGGTATCGTTGCCGCAACTCCGGGCTTAGGTACACTGCTCGCCGCTTCTCAAGTTGGTCACAAAATGGACGAAATTGGGCCTCTGAAAATTTTACGCTTAGGATTAATTGTTGGCGCCGTTCTTTTCGTTCCGATGGCCCTCACCCATTCACCATGGATGCTGGCAGGATTAAGATTTTTGCTTGGAATTGCCAGTGCAGCCATGCTGCCGGCAGCGCAAACTGTTTTAACTCTCAACACACCAACAGAAAGCTTTGGTCGAATTTTCAGTTATAACCAGTCGTTCCAAGCCGTTGGTTCCGTCTTTGGTTCTATGATGGGATCAATTATCTCTGGCGTCTTCAATTACGCTACAGTCTTTTGGACAACTGGCTTTACTTTATTAATCAATTTCATTCTGATTATTTTCTTCACTTTGAAAAAACAACATAAGTAAATAACAATCAAAAAAGACTAGTCACAATTATCTGTGACTAGTCTTTTTATTTTTTGAAAGGATTTTGCAAAAGTTGATTACTTATCTGCTGTTTCCTTACCAGCATTGAAGTATTTCAAATCGCCAATTGGTCCTGCTAACTTAAATTTACCATCTTTATAGGTCAACTTAGTAACAGCATCATTAGCTATACCAACACCTTGGTATTCTGGATAGTCTTGAGCTGACAAGAACATGTTGATCGACATTCCTGAGCTAACTACCAGGACATTGCCGCCCTTCTTTTGATACTTTTTAGCAATTGCAGTTAATACTTCTGTCATCCGCTTTTGAACCGCGGTTGATTGCTCCGCACGATATTGTTGCGGCAAAGTAGTATCTAGCTTATTAGCTTGATCTAAAGCATAGTAGCCGTCTTGCATCTTATTTTGGAACAATTTACCAGTCTTAGTTTGAAAGTCTTCAGTACTGCTGTAACCATAATAAGCTGCAATTTCAGGAACATTTTTGGCAATATCTGGACGGCCTTCATAACTGCCATAATTGCATTCACGAAGTCGCCAGTCAATCTGTAATTTGACCTTCTTATTGCCAGAATAATCCAAAGCACCTTGAGCTGTCTTTTCCTGACGAGTTAAGTCGCCAGAATATGCAGCCTTGAACTTGGTGCCCTTCAATCCCATTCCAAGATATTGGGCACCTTTAACACCATTATCAGTTAGAGTATAATCGCTCCAGCCTTGGGCCAAGTGCATTACATTAGCAGTAGTTTCACCATGACGAGTTAAATAAATAACTACTGGCTTAGTTGCCTTACTGCTCTTAGCAGACACTTGGTTTGTTCCAACCAAAAAGAGCGCAAATACACTAATGAATGACACAACTGTCTTCATCCACTTTTTCATAATTATTTACCGTTTATCCCAAATCTTGACCGTTAGTAGCAATTACATTCTTATACCAGTCAAATGACTTCTTCTTGTAACGCTTAAAGCTGCCTTCACAATGATCGTCTTCATCGACATAGATAAAGCCGTAACGTTTGGACATTTCACCAGTTGATGCACTAACTAAGTCAATACAGCCCCATGGAGTATAACCCATAACATCAACACCATCATCAATTGCGCCTGAAATTGCTTCAATATGTTCACGCAAGTAGTCAATGCGGTAATCATCAACAACATAGTGGTTTTCATCTGGCTTATCAATTGCACCAAGACCATTTTCAACAATAAAGACAGGCTTTTGGTAACGGTCAGATAATTGGTTCAAGGCAATTCTTAATCCAGTTGGATCAATTTGCCAGCCCCAATCACTGCTCTTCAAGAATGGGTTCTTAACGCCGCCCATCAGGTTACCATTAACTGTTTCTTGCTTTTCATGAGTAACATCAACAACTGATGACATGTAATAACTAAAGCCAATGTAATCAACAGGATATTTAGCTAATAAATCTAATTCCTCTTGAGTGTAGTCAAGATCGCTCAACTTAACACCGTTACGAGCCAATAAACTCTTAGTGTAAGCTGGATAGTGACCACGTACTTGAACATCGGCACAGAAGAAGTTATTAGCTTGGTTATCTTGCAGTGCAGCTAATTGGTTCTTAGGATCACAATCATAACTGTAAGTAGTAGCATACAAAATCATGCAGCCAATCTTTAAATCAGGATCTAATTCATGACCAATCTTAACTGCTTTGCTACTACCAACAAATTGGTTGTGCCATGCTTGGTAGACATTCTTCTTGTCGTTAGCACCATTAGAAGCAACCAAGCCTTGACCCATTACTGGGAAGTGCGCAGCACTGTTAATTTCGTTGAAAGTCATCCAGTATTTAACTTTATCATGGTAACGAGTTAATACTGTCCGAGCAAACCGCTCATAAAAGTCGATTAATTGCTTGTTCTTCCAGCCACCATACTTCTTAACCAAGTTCAATGGTAATTCATAGTGTGAAATGGTAATTACAGGCTCAATCTTGTATTTCAAACATTCATCAATTAAGGCATCGTAAAACTTCAAGCCTTCTTCATTAGGTTCAGTTTCATCACCATTAGGAAAAATTCTGGACCATGCAATTGAAAAACGGTAACACTTAAAGCCCATTTCTGCAAACAGTGCAATATCTTCTTTAAAGTGGTGATAGTGGTCAATCCCAATATGGTTAGGATAGAAGCGCTTAGGATCAATCGTGAAGTCAAAGTCAGGTTCATTAACAACGGTCATCCGTTCCTTACCACCTGGCAAAACGTCAGGTAGTGATAGACCCTTGCCGCCTTCTTGATAAGCTCCTTCTAATTGATTGGCAGCAGTAGCGCCGCCCCATAAAAAGTCTTTAGGAAAATTACTTGTATCCATCTTTATCTAACCTTTCTGTAACTATTTTAAGTCAATAAATGCGTCAGTGGCCTTAACTTGACCATCTGCCAGCACCTTAACATCATTATAGTCCTTTGAATTAGTTACGATCACTGGAGTTGTAACAACATAACCTGCCTTTTTAATGGCATCAATGTCAAATTCAATTAATGGATCGCCGACTTTAACAGCTTGATCCTTTTCAACTAAGGTCTTAAAGCCCTTACCGTCAAGTTCAACTGTGTCCATTCCAATATGGATCATTACTTCGGCACCATTATCAGATCTTAAACCAATCGCATGTCCGGTTGGGAAGACCATAGCAATCTGACCATTAATTGGTGAATAAACTTTGCCTTCACTTGGTTCAATTGCGGCACCTTGACCCATAGCACCACTTGAAAATACTTTATCTTTAACATCTTTTAAATCAACAACAGTACCGTTTAATGGCGCAGCAACTACTTCAGCTTTAACTGCAGTATCAGCAGCTTCATCATTAGCGATAGTTTCAACTTCAGCGTTAGCGTTACCTTCAGCAACAGCTGCGCCAGCAGGAACTGCTTCACCATCAAGTGGAGCATCAACACTGCTCTTACCGAATAACATTTGTAAACCAAAACCTAAAACAGTAGCAACTGCCATGGCAATAATCAAACCATAAACGCGCATGTCGATACCATTCTTACTAATTGCGTCTGGAATTGAGAAGATTCCCATTCCGGCCATAATGTAAACTTTGGTACCAAACATTCCGATTAAGCCACCACCGATTGCGGAAGCGATACAACTAATGTAGAACGGCTTCTTACGAGGTAAAGTAACACCATAAATAGCTGGCTCAGTAACACCAAAGATTCCTGAAACAACAGCCGGAATAGCTAAACTACGAGTCTTTTCATTCTTAGTTTGGAAAATAATAGCAGCTACAACACCAGTTTGAGCAAATGATGCAGCAAGTGATAAACCTAAGATTGGGTCATAACCCATAGCCGCAATGTTGGTCATCATAACGGCAACAAAGCCCCAGTGAACACCAAAGATAACAAATACTTGCCAGAATGCACCCATCAGAACACCAGCTAAGATTGGGCTGAAGTTGTAAACGGCACTAACACCAGCAGCGATTGCATCACCAAGCCAAGTAGCAATTGGTCCAATTACGATAAAGGTTACTGGGATAGTAATCAGCAGAACCATAAATGGTACTAAGAAAGTCTTAACAACGTCAGGAATAATCTTTCGTGCTAATTTATGTACTTTAGAAGCAAACCAAACTGCCAAGATAATCGGAATAACTGATGAAGTATAGTTCATCGAAATTACCGGAATTCCAAGGAAAGTCATGTGGATTGGAGCTTGGAAAATTGTTCCCTTAAATAAAGTAAACAAAGTTGTCTTGCTGCTAGTCATCGCAACAATTGTTGGGTAACAAAGTGCAGCACCAATTGTCGCACCAAGGTAGCCATCAAGCTTAAACTTCTTAGCTGCAGAAATACCTAAGATAACTGGCAAGAAGTAGAACAAACTGTCGCCAATAGCATTTAATACTGTGTAAGTACCAGAAGTTTGTGCTTCCCAGCCCAATGCAACGAACATCGCATTGAAACCTTTAATCATTCCGGCCGCACACATTGGCCCTAAGATTGGGTTGAAAATACCAGAAATCAAATCAATAAAGCGATCGGCAATACTCATGTTGCTGGTATCTACATAATCATCAGCAACTTCACCGCCGTCGGAAAAGCCACCAACTTTGATTAAAGTATCATAAACATCGGCAACGTTATTACCGATAACTACTTGATACTGACCACCAGATTTAACCAATGAAATAACTCCATCAGTTGATTTCATTGCATCATCGTTGGCCTTTTTTTCATCCTTCAACTTAAAGCGCAACCGTGTTGTACAGTGAACAACACTGGCTACGTTGTCCTTACCACCAACATTGGTGATAATCTTTTGACTTAAATCTTCGTAAGCCATAATTCCTCCTAAAAATAGACAAAATAAAACCCGTGGACATAAAAAGCATTACCCAGCTATTAAGCAGAGGTCTTACTTATGTTCTCGGGTTAATGCCTGCATTACCAGTAACACACCAGATAAACAATATTATTTGCCGCTTGTTATGCGCTCATCACTATCAGGCTCTGAACTATTCTGCCTGCGCGTTACCCGCCAGACATGTAAAGTCAGATAAACCTGATCGTCAGGCTGCAATTCCCAACCAGCTTGCTTTTGTAAATAAGTACCAATCTTTAAGACCGTGTCATAAGCCGTGCGATACTTTGCCTTCATTAATTCCAGCAAAGACCGATCTAGCTCACTCCCACTATCATCATTAATGCCACAAATATGTCGAACCATAAATGCTCGTAAATGCGTCATAAAACGATTAAAACTAAATGATTCCGTGTCAAGCTGCATCCCATATTGATACTCAATAATGGCAATGACACCATGGATTAACTTCGTAATCTTAATTGTGTCCTGCAGCTTAGTTTGATCGGAGCCAGCATTGATAAAGTGATACGTCAGATAAACGGCCTCACTACGCGGCAAAGTCAAGTTTGTCTTCTCTTCAATCAGCTTAATCGCTGCTAGAGCGGTATCGTACTCTTTGGGGAACAACTTATGAATTTCCCAGCGGACCGTTTCTTGGCCCAAGTCGATGCCCTCATCAGCTCGTTTAAGCACAAAATCAATATGATCGGCTAATGCAAAATACTGATAATCAGAAAACTTAGTTTGCAGTTTTTGTGAAGCAAGTTGAATGATCTCAGTTGTCAGTGCTAATGTACGCGTATCAATATCACCGATACTATTGGCCAATTCAATATTCTTCTCAACCGCGACAAACCGACGGCTTATCTTACTCTCATCAATCTCATCGCCAGCTTTTTTACCAAAGCCGATCCCATTACCAATTACAACCCAGTCAACGCCGGATTCATCAGACACCAAAGCAGCATTGTTATTAAAATTCTTGACAAATTTCACTTTGCTAACCTCTTTTTAACAAAAAAACCTACAAATAACCAATAGCAGATTATGAGTTATTGTTTATTTATAGGTTAATGCCTGATCGAATCAGTAACACGCTTATTTACATTTAAATTATAAATCAGTGTTAAAGCGATTTCAATAGTTATTTGAATATTTTTTATCAGTATTATTCTTAATATACATAATTAACTTGCATCATGCTAATTTAAGCAAAATCCTAATCATATATATTTAATAATCATTGGGATCAGCTTGTGCGGGCTCATATAAATCAGAATCATCATCTTGATAATCCCACCACTCACTTTCATAACCATGAAAGCCAGCTTTGGCCATTGCGTCATCTAAAATTTGGTAGTTATGCTCCTGCTCCTCAGTACGCGGATATGAACGCAAAGCTTTACCAGTAAAATCATCGAAACCACTTTGCATCAGGAGTTCATTTCCTGCCATATCAGTAATTGTCAGATCAAAGGTAACACCCTTTTCATGACTGTAATTAGGATTAGGTGCAGCCACCCATTCATCATGAGGATAAACTTCGTACATTTTAATTTGGGCTGTGCTTGGCCGAAAGGCATCCCACACTTTAATCCGGTAACCTTGCTCTTTTAATAATTTAGCTGCCACGCCCAACTTTTTAGCGGTACCAGCACGAGCAATCGCCGTTGTAAAATCATAAATCACATGATCTGTAAAATTATCCATTGTGGCATATTTCAAATCCACGATAATTGACGGATCAACTTTCTGAATATTCAAAAATGCTGGGTCTGGCTTGATTGCCTTAGCGGCCGCAATAATTTTTTCTTTAGTCATTATTTGCCCCCCTAATTCAATTCATTAACTGGATACTTGTGTCTAAAGTAATAATAGACACCAACAGAAATTGCTGGAATTAGCAGACCTAACAGTGAAGTTACGGGGTCATCAAAGAAGTTATTGATTAAAATAATTAAAAAGGCAACAACAGCAATGATGACTGTCCACGGATAAGCCCAAACTTTATATGGTCTAGCAGCATCTGGTTGGCGGTAACGCAAAACAGGTACAGCTAAGATTGACAACAGGTTAAAAATTGCACCACTGAAGACAACTAGAGAAGTAAGTTCATTTAAGTCCCGCGTCAAAACTAAGGCAATTGAAATAATCATCTGCATAATTAAGCCGTGATCTGGAGTGCGGTATTTTGGATGGATGTGTTCAAATGTTTTCCATAATAAACCGTCTTTGGCAACGGCATAATAGTAACGTGAAAAGGCTAAAATCATGCCGTTTAATGAACTAATCATTGCCAAAACCATTGTAACTGCAACCAAAATTGTACCGGCATAGCCCATAAATGTTTGCGCAACATTCGTACCTAAGTATAATTGTCCTGCCTTGATTGACTTGGCAATCGCCTTAGCAGGCAGTGAACGATAAATCGCAAAGTTGAACAGTACATAAACAACTGTTGTAAAGCCAACTGATAAGATTAATGCTTTAGGCAAATTCTTTTGCGGATTTTTCATTTCACCAGCAACGGTATTGAGGTTCGTCCAGCCCTCAAATGCCCAAAGCGAGGCGATGACCGCAAAGGCTACCATTTGAATAATATCAATCACATTACCCTTACCAGCAGGAAATGATAATGATAAATTAGGCGTATAGTGACCAAAGAAAACACCCAAGCCAATAATTAAGACTAGCGGCAAAACCTTCAGAACCGTGAAGAAGTTTTGTACCCATTCACCGATATTAACACCAAAGTAATTGACAATCGTGAAAATAACAATTAATAAAATTGCAATTATTTTTACTGTTAAATCATTAAAATGGAAGAAACTTGTCAAGGCCATCGGCAGCGCAATCGCAATTGCCGCAATTGAACCGGGGCCGCCAATCACCATACTTTGAAAGGTAAACATATAACCAACTACTGGTGAATAAGCATCTGACAGATAAACATAAATCCCACCAGTCTCGGGATTCATGGCACCTAATTCCGCAAAACACAAGCTCCCCATCAAAGTAACTAACCCACCAATCAGCCATGCAAGTAGTGCGTAGCCCATTGACATTTGCGAACGCTGCAGAACGTATGACCCAATGTAAAAAATCCCTGAGCCAATCATAATCCCAATTAAAATATTACTTCCGCCAAACACACCAATCGTCTTTTTCAACTGCGGCGCGTTTTCTTCACTTTTTTCCTTCAAAATAACACCTCTTAAAAATCAAGTTAGCCCCAAACAAAAGCCCCATTGTCTTAACAAAACAATGAGACCAAATTTAATCATTTTAGACAAATCAGCTAACGCTCCCTAAGCATTCCAGGACTTCTAAGACATTGTCCTAGAATCTCGATTGCGTTACCATTTAATTTAAAAAAAGATTAAAGCAAAACATACTATTTGTCAATACACTGCTTGAATTATTGTTTAATTTAATACAATTTAACCGCAAATAATATGCTATGATAGATTTAATTATTTAGAAGGAGTCTTGAATGGAAATCATTTATCACTTTCATAATATCCAGACAATTATTGTCAGTAGGCAAGCCGCTGTCCTAACTAATGATGATTTACAAATCAGCGCCACCTGTGAAATCGGCCAAAAATTATCGGCTAACAATTTAGTCAAAGATAATCAGCAGAATATTTACTTTAATACTGCACAAGGTTTATTATCATTTAACGATGCATATTTTGAAAAATTAAACTACTTTAGTGAATTTGACCTTTTTACCCAACTTAAATGGGGGAAAATCAAAAACCCGCGTGGCACGAATACCTATTCTAGCCAGCACCAATTGCTCGCACATCGGCCCTTGGCAAGCAGCCTGCAACTTGTCGGTCAAGGAGAAGACATATTTCACCAAACTTGGTTAATGACTTCCAATGGCACTTGGCTCAAAAGAAGTGATGTTTGGCTTGATGGCGAGCCGCTAATTACGCGGACTCATGATCTAAACCAAACAGAAACCATAATTAGCAATCCTCATGGTTCAATTGCCCGCGATCATTTAGGGCAAAACTTAGACTTAATTAAGCCTGACAAGCAGCTGTCGATTTTGGCAGTCAAAGAAGACGAGTTTGGTAATGAATACCTGCAGATTGGACCCGACACTTTTATTCCAACAACAGACTGCCTCCTGCACGATTGCCCCCAGCAATTAAAGCCGCAAGCACCGCAGCTGCTTATTACCGAAAATATTAACCAAATGTTTTGGGGAATTCAAAACGGCTGCGAGGCCGCAGCTTTACTAATGGGTCTGCATTATCAAGGTAAACTGAAAACAACGGATTACCAAACTTTCATTAATGAGATGCCGCTATCCCCAGACTATAATCCATATCACGGCTTTGGCGGCTCACCTTATGAGAACGTAACTGGACGTTTTGAGGCGATTTTTCCGCCAGCGCTATTAGCTTGGGGACAAAAATTCACAACTTTGCGTGACTTAAATGGCGCAAGTGAACCTGAGCTGATTGCCGCCATCAAGCGCGGCAATCCAGTTCTAACTTATGTCACCACCAATTTTACCCCGCCAGACCCGGACACTTATCCGTGGGGCAAAACTTACAAAAATAATCACGCCGTCTTATTAGATGGCTTCAGTGAAGATTTGTTCCATGTTTCCGACCCAATTGACGGCCATTATTGGTTGACAAAATCTGCTTTTATGCAAGCATATAATGTTAGACAATGGGCAATAGAAATCATGTAGTATATATTTAAGAAAGAAGAAGAATTATGGGACTTAACAAACCACTTTTAAACGCACTAAGCGATGCCAAGAGAGGACCAAAAAATTTAATTACCGATGTTGCCGGAATTACTGTCGGACACAAGACAGTCAAGACTGACCGTTTAAACACTGGGGTTACGGCAATCAAGCCTTGCCAAGACAATATTTTTAGAGAAAAAATGCCCGCTGCAGTTCAAGTAATTAACGGCTTCGGCAAAAGTACCGGTCTAGTTCAAGTTGAAGAACTTGGTACTATTGAAACGCCGCTGGTTTTAACCAACACACTAAGTGTCGGTACTGGTTGCACTGCCTTAGTTAAGCGCATGCTTGCTGAAAATCCGGAAATCGGGACTACAACCGGTAGTGTCAATCCGATTGTCATGGAATGTAATGATAGCAACATCAACCATATTCGTGATTTGGGCGTTACAGAAGATGACGTTAACGATGCTTTTGCGGCAGCTGACACTACTTTTGAAGAAGGACCCGTTGGCGGCGGTACTGGTATGTGCTGTTACGACCTCAAAGGTGGTATCGGCTCTGCTTCACGGCAAGTTGAGATCGACGGCAAAACCTTCACAATGGGCGCACTGGTAATGTCCAACTTTGGCTTTGGCGAAGATTTAAACATCTATGGTGAACATATTGGTAAAAAGATTGCCCAAATGAAGAAGGACAAGGAAAAAGGCAGTATTATCACAATTATCGCTACTGATATTCCTTTCAATTCACGGCAATTGAAGCGAATTGCACGCCGCTCAAGCGTTGGTATTACTCGCAGTGGTTCCTTCGCTGGTAACGGCAGCGGCGAAATTACCCTTGCCTTTTCAACCGCTAATCGGGTAAGCCACTTCCCAGAAAACGAACTCAGCACAATTCAAGCAATTACTGATGACAAGATTGACCGCTACTTCAGAATTACGGTTGATATCGTTAATGAAGCCATTCTAAGTTCATTAGCCCACGGTAAAACCTTTATCAACTGTAACGGCAAGCCTGTTTACGGTTTGCCAGATGCCTTAAACGAGTTGGGCAATGATCCAGATGCCATTAAGTTAAAGGAACAATTGGGACTTTAATTAATCTCGCTAACTAAATAGGACCATAGAATTATGATAATTCTATGGTCCTATTTTTATACCTGTTTTTGATAAAGTGCTGCCGTTTTATCATCAAACGCACACATTATTACTTCTATTTTAGCCGCTTCATTTTCTCGCAGCCATTTTTTAACCGTTTGGAAAGCAATTAGGGCTGCTCGACCAGCCGGGAAACCATACGCTCCCGTTGAAATTGCAGGAAAAGCAATACTATGCAAGTTGTTTTCTTTAGCTAGGTCAAGTGAACTAACATAACATGCCCGCAAAAATGAATCATCTCTTGCTCGTCCAGAATAAATTGGCCCAACAGTATGAATGACATACTTAGCAGGTAATCTGTATCCCCGCGTTATCTTAGCTTGACCTGTCTTACAGCCATGTAACGTTCGACATTCAGCCAATAGTTCCGGACCAGCAGCCTTGTGAATTGCACCATCTACTCCCAAACCGCCAAGCAAAGTCTCGTTCGCTGCATTCACAATTGCATCAACTTTTAACTTAGTAATGTCACCTTTAATAACTTCAATTTTTAACATTATTCTAAATACATCCGCCTTAATTGCATCAAATCATCTGCAGTAAAACCCAACTGTTTTTGAAAGAAATTGGCAAAGTCGCCCCAGCCGCCGCGAATGGTTTCCGTAATGCCGCGAATGGCAATTCCTTCACCTTTAGTAACATTCATCTTAGCAACCATTTTAGAAATATCGTCATTACTCGGCAACTGCCGCGAAATAGCGAAATCATATAACTCATTAGTTAACAAATAATCACGGGCAATTGTGTCGTCATCAACGCCCAACGCCATTAAAATCAAAGCAGACACCATCCCCGTCCTATCCTTACCGGCACTACAATGATAGACAAGTGCCTCATCTTCTGGTAATTCCAGTAATTGTGCAAAAATTCGGGTAAAAATGTCCTGACTATGGGGACTAAGAAGTGTCTGCTGGTATATCCGCCCAATAAAGTTATCCTTCATATCTGGAATATGATGCAAAAAACGATACACCTTACGGTCATTTTGCTGATCCGCAATATCTTCAGAATAAACGGGAACATCGACAAATTCGCGCTTAAACCATGACTTATCAGGAGAAGTCTCTTTTTCATACGCTGAACGCAAATCACAATCAACTGTAACGTGCAGATCCGCCAGTTTTTGTTGGTCATGAGGCGTAAGTGAACTTAATGAATCCGAGCGATAAATTTTATTCCATTTAACTGTCTGACCATTCTCGGTTTGATAACCGCCAACATCCCTAAAATTTAATGGCCCATCAAAGGCCACAATTCGCTTGTGTGCCATTAGTTCTCACTTCTTTTCCCTTAAATCATTTTGCTATTCGCCATGAGCATAAACTTGGGTTGCCTTAACCGCACGCTTCCAGCCAGCATACAAATGGTCGCGTTCTTCCTTAGGCATTTGTGCATCAAAAGTCTTACCGACAACAAAAATGTTTTTCAGTTCATCAACATCTTTCCAATAGCCAACTGCAAGACCAGCCAAAAAGGCAGCCCCCATTGCCGTTGTCTCAAGCGTTTTTGAGCGATCAATCTTAATTCCTAAAATATCAGCTTGAAATTGTAACAGATAATCATTGTTTGAGGCACCACCATCAACGCGCAACGTTGGAATATCAATTCCAGAATCAATCTGCATTGTGTCAACAACGTCTCGAGTTTGGTAAGCAAGTGACTGCAGTGTTGCCTTAATAAAGTCATTCTTGTCTGTTCCACGTGTAACGCCAAAGACTGAACCCCGAGCTTCAGAATCCCAATATGGTGCACCTAAACCCGTAAATGCTGGTACTACATATACTTCATTTTTTGACTTAGACGCGCGTGCTGCTGTTTCCGATTCTTCCGCCGACTTAATCATTTTCATCGAATCGCGCAGCCATTGAACCGCACTCCCAGAAACAAAGACAGAACCTTCAAGTGCATAAGAAATCTTACCGTTAATTCCATAAGCAATCGTGGTCAACAGGTTATTATCAGACTCAGTTGGTTCTTCGCCCGTATTCATCACGATAAATGAACCAGTACCATAAGTATTCTTAACCATGCCCTTCTTTAGCGCAAGTTGACCTACAAGTGCTGCTTGTTGGTCCCCGGCCATCCCGCAAATCGGGACTTTACCACCAAAAAAGGTGTAAGACTTGGTATAACCATAAACTTCCGAATTTGACTTAACTTCCGGTAACATTTTCTTAGGAATATTCAATAACTTAAGAATATCATCATCCCACTTTAAATCGTGGATGTTAAAAAGCATGGTTCTTGAAGCGTTGGTATAGTCGGTCACATGAACCTCACCATCAGTTAACTTCCATAATAGCCATGAATCAATCGTCCCAAACAGTAAGTCGCCGTTTTCAGCCTTCTCCTGAGCACCTTCAACGTGATCCAAAATCCAGCGGATTTTTGTTGCACTAAAGTACGGGTCAATAATCAAACCGGTCTTTTTATGAATCATGTCACTGTAGCCGGCTTTTTTCAGTTCTTCAGCTAGAGCAGTTGTCTGCCGCGACTGCCACACAATCGCATTATAAATTGGCTTACCCGTCTTCTTATCCCAGATAACTGTTGTTTCTCTTTGGTTAGTAATCCCGATGCCGGCAATCTGGTCTGGGCGCAAACCCGAATTAATAATTGCATTAGCAATTGTCGTCTGTACAGCATGCCAAATTTCTTCAGCCTTGTGTTCAACCCAACCTGGTTGAGGAAAATATTGGGGGAATTCTTTTTGCGATGACGCAACTTTCTTGCCTTGATGGTCAATAATCATTGCCCGGGTTGAAGTCGTACCCTCGTCAATCGCCATAACGTACTTTTTTAACATAATTATATCCTTTCTCAAGAAAGCGGTTTTAATATAATTTTACTTATCTGCATGTTTTTTTACAAGAAATAATTATATCATTGTCAGTATTTTAAGTTATACTTGAAACTAAAGCTTGGTTTAAAGAGGAAGGCAAAATTATGAACAAAGAAATTATCGCTCTGACAATTGCTGGCAATGATAGCGACGGCAGTGCAGGTATGACAGCTGACTTACACTCCTTTTATGCACGAAAAGTATATGGTATGGGCCTGCTCACTGCAGCCGTTGCTGGCAATACCACTGGTATTTATGCTCAAGAAGTCATGCCACTACCCTTCATTCAAAAGCAATTTGATGTTTTAAACGAAGATTTTAAAATTGACGCATTAAAGACTGGCATGCTAGCTAACAAAGAGGTCATTAATTGTGTTGCGACTAATCTGCGCAAATACGACATGGGCAAAATTGTCCTCGACCCCGTTATCATGACCAAACACGGCAATACTTTGCTTGACGATGATGCTTATCAAGCCTTTTTGGACGAATTATTACCACTGGCTGATATCATCACGCCCAATTTTTATGAACAACAAAAGCTAACTGGTCTTGCATTGACTACTAAGGAAGAAATTAAGCAGGGTGCCCGTAAATTACAAGAAATGGGTGCCAAAAATGTCTTAATGAAGGGCCGCCACGATAATAATGAACAGTCAGCAGTGACAGATATCTTATTAACAGCTGACGGCAATTTTTATGAATTTACCAAGCCGTTTATTGATACTGACCGCATTAACGGTACTGGCGATAC
Source organism: Lactobacillus sp. ESL0680 (assembly GCF_029392855.1). NCBI lineage: Bacteria > Bacillati > Bacillota > Bacilli > Lactobacillales > Lactobacillaceae > Lactobacillus > Lactobacillus sp. ESL0680. The sequence goes on from NZ_CP113945.1 coordinate 1,607,195, forward strand.
CTTATCTGCCGTAATTGCCGCTGAACTGGCTAAAGGCAAATCAATTATCGATAGCGTCAAGATTGCCAAAGACTTCACTTATGAAGCAATTGCCCATCCAATTGCTGTGGGTTCTAAATATGGTCCAATCAATCACTTTGCCGCCCAGCAAGACGTGAAATAACACCAACAAAAAAGAGTCGCGTGGACTCTTTTTTTGTTAACGATAATTATATTCTGTATAACTAATATTTTTAAAATGATGATTACCGTATTTTTTAGCTAATTTCTTTGATTTAAAGTATTGGTTATAAACTTTTCCAGTATCTGGCTGAGCTTCAAATAATACTTGAACTTTCTTGCCGTTAACCTTTTCAACCTTCATTGAATAAGCAGCACTCTCTGCATCTTTACCAGCTGGCGTTACAATCGACCAAGTAACATGATTAATCTTTTTATTAGTACCTGTAGCCAATGCCGCAAGCTTAGCAGGATCTTGATCTTGGCTAACGCTGACTATTTCTGAAGTCAGTTTACCAGTAGTTGGGGCACTAGCAACGCTGGTCATTTTAACAGTTTCGCCGGTTTTAGGTGATGTATAGCTACCTAACTTAATAATTAATGGCTTAGGCGTTAAAATATTACTACTATACCATTTACCGCGCCACTTCTTAGGGAAAGAATATGTATTGGCAATTTTTTGGGTAACAGACTTAACTGGTTTAACAGTTTGCGCTTGGACAGTTGTACTTGCCCCAGCTGCACTAGCAAGCGTTGCCGCTGCAAGTAAAGTTAATATTGAATGCTTCATTTAAAATTCTCCTTTTATCTAAAATAATATAATCTTTAACAATTATTATAAAATAATAACAATAGTTATATTATAACAAGCTTGTTACAGTTATCTCCACATGTCACCAGTTCATCTATCGGTTCTTAAAAATCAGTTAATTTACCCCATAATTAGAATCTTCTTTTGCTTAATACCAACCTTTTACGCTATAATTTATTACAAAAATACGAGGTTGAGGCGCGATGGCAGACAAGACAATTAAAATTGCATACTTATATGAAGATTTAATGAATACCTATGGTGATTCTGGTGACGTTAAAATTATTCGTTACCTATTAAAGAAGCAAAACTATAACACTCAAATTGACAATGTTTCCCTAGGGGACCCATTCAATGCCTTTGATTACGACTTTGTCTTTTTTGGTGGTGGACAAGACTTCGAGCAAACCGTTGTTGCTAAAGACTTGCCGCGGCATAAAGAAACATTAACTAATTACATTAATGCTGGTCACCCAATGCTTGGCGTTTGCGGTGGTTACCAGCTTGTTGGTACTTACTACAAAACAATTGGTGGTGCCACAATTAAAGGATTGGACATTTTGCCATTTCACACCGTCTTTAAAGCAGACAAGCGCATGATTGGCGATACTCACTACAATACCGAATGGGGTGAAGTTAAGGCCTTTGAAAACCATTCAGGTCAAACTTATTTTGATGACCAAAGTTTGCAGCCATTGGGCAAAATGATTACTGGTTATGGTAACAATCCTCAAGATGGACTTGAGGGTTTGCATTACAACAACTTTATTGGGACTTACTCTCACGGACCAATTTTGCGCAACTTGAACGTCGCCAATGCCATTGTCAAGATGGTTCTTGATTGGCACCAAGAACGTGTAACTGACTAATCATTATGCCAAAGCAAAAAACATCTTCAGTTTAATCTGAAGATGTTTTTATTTATTTAAATTTATTACTTGCTTGCATCAGCCAACAATTCACTAAATGTTGGTTGGTCTGCTGCATCTAACTCGTAAGTCTTACGGTAATCAGCTACAGCTTCTGCGCCAAACACATTTTCATCAGTCATCACAACGTTAGTATCAATTGGATCAATATCTAAAATCTTAGCATCCAAAACAATTGGCAACTCATTGCCGCTAGCTTGCAGCTGCTTAATCTTAGCCATTGCCTCTTTTAATTCCGCTAAATTAGTGGCAGTTAAACCAATTGCACCCATACTCTCAGCTGCCTTGGCCCAATCTGCTCCAACTAAGTCAATACCATAAGGTGCCTGACCTGCCTGCAACTTTTCATGGCCGATAAAACCAAATGACTTGTTCTCCAAAACCACGTTAACTACAGGCAAGTGATACTTAACTTCCGTTAACAAGTCCGGCATTACCATTACGTAGCCACCATCACCAGAAATTGTCCAAACTTGGCGGTCAGCAAATGATAACTTAGCTGCAAGACCTGCTGGCAGACCAAAGCCCATCGTACCGTACCAAGCAGACATTGCGTATTTTTGCTCATGATCGAATGGCAATTGCCGTAAAGCCCACTCTGTGTTATTACCAACATCAAGACCAAAGACAGCATCCTTTGCTGAGTTATCCTTAATTGCTTGAATTACACTTTCAGCACGCAAGCCATCATGGTCGTCAGCCGCAAGCTTTTCAAGCCAGTTTACCCACAAAGCGCGGTCTTGTTGGGCTGCCTTTAAAAATGCAGTTGGTTCTGCTTGATAATCTACTGCGGCTAATTTTGCCAAAAAGTCCTTCGCATCAGCCAAAACAGTAATATCAGCATCATATTGCTTACCCAAATCAGCCAAATTGTTGTTAACCTGAATAATTGTCTTGTCATTTGGCAAAAAGCGCGCAAACGGATAATTAGTACCAACATACAAAATCAGGTCGCTGTCTTGAGAAACATCAAAGGCAGGCTTAGTTCCCAAACGTCCACGCGCACCCATGTAGTTAGGGTGATTAGTCGGAAAGACATCTGCAGCTGGTGCAGTAGTCAAGACTGGTAAGCCAAACTTATCAGCAACTAGAACTGCGGCATCACGACTGCCGCGCGCACCTTGACCAAGCCACATCACTGGCTTCTTGGCATTCTTAATTGCGTCAGAAACAGCTAATACATCAGCATCCTTTGCTAAAATTTCATTATTAGTTGTACTTAGAGCAGCTGTCTTGGTTGCTACGTACTCAATTTCTTGTCCTGAAAGGTCATCAGGCAACACAACAACTGATACTGACTTAGTTGCATAAGCTGACCGGATTGCCTCATCAATTAAACTAGGAATTTGTTCCGCATTAGCAGCTAATTTATGAAATTGAGCAACATCTGCGTAAATTGGATCCTGATTTAATTCTTGGAAGAAATTAGTATTCATAAAAGCTGTAGAAGTCTGACCAACTAAGGCTAATACTGGCACATGATCCATCTTGGCATCGTAAAGACCGTTTAGCATATGGACTGATCCAGGGCCAGCTGAACCAAAGGCAACCCCAATCTTACCAGTTAGCTTAGCATCAGCTGCTGCTGCCAAAGCTCCAACTTCCTCATGACGTACTTGAATATACTTAATTTGGTCACGTTCTTGGTATAAGCCATCAACTGTATTATTAATTGAATCAGCAGTAATGCCGTAAACATGGTCAATATTCCACTTCTCTAATACTTTTGCAAGTGCTTGACCTGCCATCATCTTTGTCATATTAAAACTCCATTCTTTGAATTCATTCCATGGCTTACTTTTTGTAAGCATTTCTAAATAATATCACTTACTTTTTGTAAGTCAAGATATAATACCCTGATTTTTTAAACGCACAAAAAAAGCGACCCAACAGGGATCGCTTTTTTTAGTTATAAAATACTATTCAGCTTGAGGAATAACTGTCATGAGACCCATACCGAAAGTCTTCTCCAGTCCGACACCATTAGTTAAAGCTCGTTTAAATAAGTTAACATTTTTTACAACTAACTTACCCTCAAACTTCACACTACTGAGCCGCACTCTTTGACTATCTTGATGAAATGCTATTGGCCAATCACGACTAATAATCTGTAATTCCGGAATTTTTACTTGAAAGCCATTCTTCTCTGCTTGTTCGAGCAGCCACCGTACTTGATCTTTTACAGTAACAGCAGGCTCTACTTTACCATCTCTTGACTTAAATGATGGATCAGCAGCTAACCTAAATTGCATGACTTGATCTGACTTAATTTTACTTAAAAATTCGTCATAATCTTCGATATCAACAGTACCCGAGACACCATACTCTAGAAGACTACTAGAATCTGGCTTAGTTTGACTAACAATTATCAGATATTCTTTATCCATTAGACGATCAATTCGCCATAAATGGGGCTCTTGATCCTCAGATTCGACCTCATCAGGAAAACTCTGTTCTACCCAATTGTGAAACGCAGAAAGTTGCGTTAATTCCTTAGCTTTCGGCCAATTGTTAACATCAATTTCAACTCTTGATAGATACACTTCTGCTTCCCTCCTTCAATTACCTTGTATAAAGCTAATTAAAACTATTAATCTTGCATTGCCTTTGTTAAGGCTTCAGTAACCCTATCCAGCAATTTTGATAGATTTTCAGCTTGGTTGTTGAATTTTGAAGGATGATTAGTAAGAATTACATTCATCAAAGGTTCTTCAACGAATCTCTTAGTTACAACATATTCGTCTTCCAACTTCTTAATTGATCTCGCAATACAGTCCTTCTTAGAAGGAATTGGTTCTTCAAACGCAGAAGCCAAGTTGATTGGTGTATCTTCCCGCAAAGTAATCATGATGTAATTCGGCAAAGTCTTGTTAGCAAATGTCATTTGCGAACTAGTTGGCATTGAAAGAATGAAGGCCTTAACAAAAGCAACAATGTTCTTAACAATATCTTCATTGTTAAGGTTGTTAGCTAAAGTACCAACACTAACATTTGCATAACGATATAAAATTGCTGCATTATATTCAACTGCACCTAGCATATCAACATTGCTTGAGTCTTCTGGGTGTGAATCTTCAATTGCAGTAAAGTAATCGTATTCTGGTTTGATTTCATGAGTTGAAATTGCGTTTGCCATTTGAGCTGCTGCATTAACATTAAGTACAGAATTATCTGGAACCATCCGACCAAATAATGCCAAATCAAGAGAATTATCAGATTCCAAAATGCGCGTAACGTCATTCTTGGCAGTTTGATCGGTCAAATTATCATGAGTCAAAGCATATTGCGCCAATTTTTCTAATTGAACAGGACTAACTGTCAAAAAAGTAGACGTTAAAATCTTGCCGCTATCAGAATCCCGGTTAAATTTGAGCCCAGCTGCACCCAAAGTAGCAATAGCCTTGTCCATTGCAGCTTTTTCGTCTAAAGAACCGTCTAAAGCTGACAATTCATGAGCTAAAAGTTCTGCAATTTCTTTTGTTTTTGTACCAACTGCAGAATTTTCTGCTTTAAAGAAATCACGTACAGCCTTTTGCCAGCTTTGTGCAGAAACACGTGCACGCGTAACGCCGCCGTAATATGCGGTTTTAGGTGCACCTGTACCATCTTGGTTAATGTTAGAAGATGGTACTTTCTGTAAGATGTTCAGATCGAGATATAAATTTGTATTACTCATTCCAATTACTCCTTTTAAGTATTGTTGGCCAAATCATGTATTTTATACTTTACTTAATCCATGTATTCCTATATTTATCCACTAATAATTAGTACATCAAGTAAATTTAGTTTAGGTAGAACTTGATTACTAACTAAAAATACTTTTAAACATACATGTCATTATTATAAGCATAAATTTATTTGTTAACACATTGTTTATAACTACATATTATGTAATAAAACCATATTTTTTGCAAGGTGTTTTACAAAGTAAAATATAGTATACGAACATTAATATTCAACCAGCTATATTAAAATAGAAAATCTATTACTCACAGCTTCTGGAACACAGATTATAAATATTGTTTTGGATATTCAGTACTACTTCTTAGGTTAAAATTACCCTCATGAATATGGGGAATACTTTAAGAGTTTATTAGTTAGTTCCAGTGTCTTAGGATCACCCCCACGCATGTGGGGGAATACGATGTAACTGGCATTAACTATTACCTCCCTGTGGGATCAACCTCACACTCGTGGGGAATACTATTACTATCAGTTCCCTGATCAGGGATCACTCCCATGCATATGGGGAATACCAGCCTCCAGCCGTGTGATAATAAGTAATTCCAGGATCACCCCCATGCATATGGGGAATACGCAACTCTTCATGCAAGAACTCGACAAATTAAAGGATCACCCCCATGCATATGGGGAATACGACTTTAATCTATCTGTGCAAGTAATAAAATCAGATCACCCCCACACTCGTGGGGAATACCTATTTTTCATGATAAATCATAACTATTTTTCAGGATCACCCCCACACTCGTGGGGAATACAATAATTCCCTCAGAATGTAAATTAGACAATTGGGATCACCCCCACACTCGTGGGGAATACTAGTTAACATTTCAGAGTTGTTCAAAGACACAAGGATCACCCCCACACTCGTGGGGAATACAAATTTTTCAATAAGAAGACAAGAGGCAATTAGGGATCACCCCCACACTCGTGGGGAATACCCAACTGGCAGCTGCCTGATCGGGAGTTTGATAGGATCACCCCCACACTCGTGGGGAATACATTGGGCCAAACATTACTCAATAATATTGAATAGGATCACCCCCACACTCGTGGGGAATACTATGTTGAATAATTGTAAAACTTGCCATAAATGGGATCACCCCCACACTCGTGGGGAATACAACGGTTTTAAGTCTTGGTTCAATAGAAGTTAAGGATCACCCCCACACTCGTGGGGAATACTGCTCCCAAGAGTCATTAATTAAATTAAAATCAGGATCACCCCCACACTCGTGGGGAATACGATAAGTTCCAGGAAAAATATCGGCCACATCAAGGATCACCCCCACACTCGTGGGGAATACTGGTTCTAAACCAATTTTTGATGGTCAAACCTAGGATCACCCCCACACTCGTGGGGAATACTTAAAATCAGCATTGACAAATATGAAACTCTTAGGATCACCCCCACACTCGTGGGGAATACTGAAGGTAAAATACCTTTACAGCAATACGAATAGGATCACCCCCACACTCGTGGGGAATACAAAATCTGCAGCATCTTGTACTTTTACATAAAGGGATCACCCCCACACTCGTGGGGAATACAATTGCTGTATCTGCAAAATACCAGCTGGAGTAGGATCACCCCCACACTCGTGGGGAATACTTACTCAAAAAGACATAGAGCTGCTTAAAATAAGGATCACCCCCACACTCGTGGGGAATACTTGCCTCAGACAAATAATCAACAAGATTCTAAAGGATCACCCCCACACTCGTGGGGAATACATCCGACACACAGATTAGCAAAAGATAAACGTAGGATCACCCCCACACTCGTGGGGAATACAGCTGAGTAATGAATTGAGCAGTGAGCATGGAGGGATCACCCCCACACTCGTGGGGAATACAAATTATTAAGGGTGTAGTTGGCGATAAATATGGGATCACCCCCACACTCGTGGGGAATACTGGTTCCTTATCTAAAAGATGGTTCTAAACCAAGGATCACCCCCACACTCGTGGGGAATACCACGGGTTTACTAAAAAAACACAGAAAACACCAGGATCACCCCCACACTCGTGGGGAATACACAAAAGAAAATCTTTCATTTACCTTATGTACAGGATCACCCCCACACTCGTGGGGAATACCTCAAAATTCTTTAAAAGACAAAAATAAAATTAGGATCACCCCCACACTCGTGGGGAATACAGTAAAAGATCCCTATGTTACCAGCATCTTTAAAATTTAAGGCTGCCTTTTTCCATTAGTTTGTTCGCTAACTCCATTGTCGCCTGAGCATCAGATAATGCATTGTGCGGCCGCAAATTTTCAATATTATAAAACTTCAGAACCGTTGCTAATTGGTAATTATCAAGGAACTTTTCAGCCTTCTTGACTACTGCCATTAAGTCAACGGTTTTATTATTTAATTCCGGTAAATTGCAGGCAATTAACCCAGAAGATAAAAACGTTTCATCAAAACGAAAATTGTAGCCCATTAAAATAGAAGATTTAATAAAATCCTTTAGCTTAACAAGAGCAGAATCAAGAGGTATTCCCTTATCTTCCAGCATCTTATCAGTTATCCCTGTTAATTCAGTTATTGACTTAGGTACTTTCTGATCCAATTTAATTAGTTCGTCAAATTTTTCATAGCTGCCATTTCTCAATCTTTTGACAGCACCAATTGCAATAATTTGGTCACGATCTACTTTTAATCCCGTTGTTTCAAGGTCTAGCACCGTAATTTCTGGTTGCGGCGCCTTAGCTTGGAACTTGTTTTGTTTATGCGCCATCATTCTTGCCCGATGAAATTTTGCCGCATTACTAAAACCATATTTTGTAGTCTGAGGGACAGCATCAACATTAAGGCGCATTACCAGCGGGATGCCATCATAATCAACAACTTCATAATTTCGTCGTGTTGTTTTAATCTGATAGCCCAGCTCGGTATTGGTACTATAGACCATCGTTGCTTCACCGTTACCGATATTCTTTTCCACTCGCTGCCAGACCAAGTCACGTATTCGTGCACTAACGTTGCCAACATAGACACCTGTTTGAACTTCTTGATACCACTTGGTAAGATCGCCTCGTAATGACTGTGGGACTTTAGTTAAAGTAACTACAATCATTGGTCATTATCCTCTTCAATTTCATGATATTGGACACCGAATTTTTGCAAACCTAGTTTGTCATCCCACAAATTGATAACATTTGCCTCTTTGGTTTCTTTTACACCCAATAAATCTTGTAAATCAGTTACCATTCTCGTTAACAATTTACCACTGGCAAATATGTCCCGCATAGCAAGCCGTGTCCTAGTAGAAATATCCTTATCATTACCGTATTTGGCAGTTATCTCAAAGGCAAGCGGAATCGAAATTTCTGCCTTATACAAGTCCGCAAAATCATAAACAAATGCCAAATCATGGCCTGTATGGACAAAACCTAACCCTACAGAAGCACCCATTGCAACAATAACACTATAGCTTAAACCATATAAAGCTTGGTGGGCTTCGGTCAATGCCTTATTGATTGGTGTCTGGGACTCAAAATCATCAGGATTGTATTCACGCCTAGTCCAAGGGACACCTGTTCTCTTAGACTGTTCACGATAGATTCGTCTAACGCGACTGCCTTCCTTGCCCCGCAATTCCTGCATTGATAATTGCGAAACATCTTCACCAGGAAAACGCATCTGGTACATTTTTCGAGCAACTGCTACTCGGGTACGTTTATTCGATACTAATTTAGCTTGCGCCTCAAGCAATTGCGAAGAATGATTGAGTGAACGACCATGAGCATAATGACGAACGCCGCGCTCACCTACCCAAACGACACTCATGCCAGCATCACCAATTAATTCCATTGCTCGATGAGTAACATCAACACCCGGTCCCAACATTAATACGCTAACAATTGCCGCTGGAACATAAACAGTCCCGCGACTATCAGAAACCATTAGGGCACTATCTTGGCGGTTTAACTTAGCATGTTCAAAATAAAGAAATGTTATTCGATCACTAACCCTCGCCAATTCTGATAGTTCGGGTTTCTTAGCACCAAAATTTTTAACCATTATTTTGCCCGCGGAATAACCGTCATTAGTCCCATACCAAAGGCTTTTTCGCGACCAAGTCCGTTAATCAAAGTCTTCTTAAACAATTCAACATCAACAACTTGCAAAGTACCTTCAAACGTAACTCTACTAAGGCGTACCCTGCGGCCGCCGCGATATGACAATAAGGGCCAATCACGACTAACAATATCAAATGACTGCTCATCTGCAGTATACTTCACCCGAAAGCCAGACTTTTCTGCCCTGTCAGCCAACCATTTAGTTTGTTGGGCTACGGTAACATGAGGGAATATTTTGTTTTGATCTTTTGGTCTGTACGACGGATTAGCAGTTAACCTGAATTGCATCATCTGTCCTTGCTCAATTTTACTTAAAAAATTATCGTAATCCTTAATAATAACCGTATCAGGCACGCCATAGCGTGACAATTTATTCCGATCCGGCTGATTTTCACTAAGAACCAATAAGTATAAATTCCCTGATAAGCGGTCAAGCCGCCACAAGTGACGCAATCTCTCACCAGCACTGATTTCATCTGGAAAACTTTGTTCCACCCAATTATGAAAGGCCGAAAGTTGCGTCAAATCTTTGATTTTTTGCCGATTATCTACATCAATTTGAACTCTTGATAAATACATTTGCGCTCCTTTCTATAAAGCTGACATAATATCATGCTCAGTATCCTGTTTAACTTCTAATTCAACCGTAGTAGTTTTAACTTCGAGAAAACCATATTGGCGCGATTTTGAAGCAAATGAGATTGCCCGATCCTTCACCAAAGTATCTGTTTTATTAGCATCAGGTAGCAAATCAGCATCTGCAATAATTTCTGCTCTAAATGCAGCACGATTTTTTTGCCGCTTCTGATACCATTTTGAAGCTTGCCAAGGCAGGTTACTTAATACAGAAACCGGGTCGCCATCTATCATCGCCATCTGTAAAGCACCTGCGGGAACGTTGGCACGCCGTCCTAAGAACAACGCATAATGGGGATGTTTTAAAGCTGAGTGAATTTGCTCAATAGCAGCTTCATCGCCGCCAACAGCAGCAACAAAAACAGCATCTTGCAAGTAGTCACGGTAAGTGACTTTTCTTCCTTCTTTCCATTTAACTGTTTTAAAATGAGCTGTTTGAAAATCAGTTAGAGTTATTCCGCGCTGGTCAATACGAACCGCAAATTTCAAATCATTCAACTGCTCAATTCGCTTGTCATCACGACTATAGCCTAAGGCTGCCGCAATCATCCCAATTACCGCACTTTTTGACGGATAATCACCTGTCGTCCGCCGCTCAAAAGTCGCTTCATTACCATAAGACTGCAAAGGTGCAGTCAGCCTAATCGTTAGTGTCTTCATCTTGCATCGCCTTTGTTAAAGCTGCAGATACTTGATCTAATAATTCAGAAAAATCAGCAACTTTTGCAAATTTCCCACCTTCTTCTCGTGAAAAGACAACATTTAGTAGTGGCTTTTCTAGGATGTCATTAGTGGTATCATATTCACCCTCTAATTTTTGAATAGACTTTTTAACAAAGCCGCCTCTAGTCATAACCGGCTCTTCAAAAGCCGACACCAAATTAACCGGTGTATCTGAACGCAAGGTAATCATAATATAGTTAGGCACTGTCTTATTGGCAAACGTGTTTTGCTTACCTGTTGGCATTGATAGGGCAAAAGCCTTAACGAACGCAATAATACTTTGAACAGCATCATGGTCGCCCAAATTTTTAGCCAATTCTTTAACATTGATATTTGCATAGCGATATAAGGTTGCAGAATCATATTCAATCGTTCCCAGCATTGCGGCACCGTTAGTATCATCTGGTTGCAAATCATCTAGCGCTGTGAAGTAGTCATATTCTGGAACAATTTCATGTGTTGAAATTGCATGAGCAACTTGAGCTGCTGCGTCAACATTTAATTCAGGATTATCCGCAACCATGCGACCAAACAAAGCCAAGTCTAAGGAATTATCTTCTTTCAAGATTTGCTTAATTTCTTTTTTGGTATCTTTATCATCCAATTTGTCATGAGTAAGAGCATACTGTGCTAGTTTGTCAATTTGACCGGGGCTAACTAGCAAGAGCGCACCTGTTAAATTCTTATCTGTCTTCTTATCTTTTTTAACTTTAATTCCTGCAGCAGTTAAAATCGCGATTGCTTTATCCATTGCCTTGTCTTTGGCCAAAGAACTATCCAAGCTCTGCAATTTTTGTGCTAAAAATTCGGCAACTTCCTTAGTTCTTGTTCCAACCGAATCACTTTCGTCTCTAAAATAATCACGCATCGCCTTTTTCCAACTTTGCGAAGAAACACGTGCTCGCGTAACACCACCGTACATCGCCGTCTTAGGTGCACCCGTATCATCACGGTTAATATTAGAAGCCGGCACTGTTTGTAAAACATTCAAGTCAAGATATAAATTTTTGTTAGTCATTTTAATTATTCTCCTTCAATTTCTTTATTCGAGTTAGCTACTTTAAAATATTGTTCGCCCCATGACAAGCGAACTTTGCCAGCAGAATGATAATTTTTTTGAAAATCATATAAATCCTGAGCTAATAAAGGATAATCAATCTTTGATGTTTGATTACTGGCCTTTAGGATTTCTACTAAATGCGTTAACGAATTAATCACACTATTAATATTATTTGTGGCTAATAACGGTTGGATGCGTCGAGCCAAAGCCACTTTAACATCTTCATCCGCTCTTAATTTGGCAAGCGCGGAAAACAAGCTTACACCATCAGCTTTTTTAATCTTATTTTCTGCAGAATCACCATAAACTGATTCATCCCTGCCTTGCTGATGAATCGCATAAAAACGTACCGCAGCAAAAACCGCAATTTCACCACTAGTTGGCTCACCATTTTTACTCAAAAATTGTTCTGGTAAATGTTTCATTAATAATGGCAAAACATTCTGTGCCCGTTGACTTGTAATCGTTGCAGCACTTCGCAAACTTGCTAAAGCAGCTCTGTCCAAATTACCATCATCATAAAGTTCGTCGATTATTTTAGCTGTTACTTTTCTTATTGCATAATCATATTCCATGTAAGTCATCACTCCTTTTTGAACATTGTATTAACCCGATATCTAAAGTAATCGTTAATCGTAAAGATATTTCTCAGACCCTTATCGGTAAAAATTCCTTTTTGATCGCGTGATGAACTGGTATCCATAACCTTCTGGGCTTCAATAAAAGCATGCTTTCTGAGCTGTTTCTCCCAAAGAAGAAGCTTTTCCCCATGCTCATCTTGATTAGTTAATCCTGCAAGCCAATCTTTAAACGGCTGATTTAACCCATAATAGAACTTGGAACTTAAGCGATTAGCAAACTCCTTAAGTGAATTATCCTTAAATCCGCGAATTTCACCAACATCCCGAGCAAACTGCCAAAAGTATGTGCCAACTATCTGGGTCTCTTTAATCATTGCTTCAATTTGTGCTGGCCAACAATTTTCACTATCTTCATCAAAAAGAACATCGGCATTAATACTCATATCATCAACAACTTCAGCGACTGGTGACTGCGATGTCGCATTACCATCATCAATTAAGTCCACTGATGCCAGTGTCAATAATTTATCACGTGGAATTGCTGTCTGCCCTTTAAGTAAACGAAGCCAAACAACAACTCCTGGCTCACTGTTATTATGAGCCTTGTTAGCATTAACGTAATTACCAAAGTTGCGCCACATTGCCTTACCTAATGACTGCAATCCTCTGACTGCTGGCCGATAAGCCGCTGTCTTTTTATCATATTTCCAGACAGTCATTGGTTCAATCATTGCGTTATCACTGACGATTTTTGGTAATCCTGCACTAAAGATGGTTGGAACGCCATCCTCATTCCATTCGATATGCAAAATTCGTGACCAACTTGTATACAATTCTGCAATGTTATTTGGTAAAAGATTTTTCTTGCGTTCAGCAATATACTCTTTTGCACTTGAATATTCCCAGACCGGTCTTTGAGGTGCCGGTTCTTCTTGACCAAATAAGACTAGGTTTAACATTAAAGTTTCAAAGAGCGTCTTACCTTGAGCAAAAACCGGATTTAACTTATACAGCCAACCAGGTGAAACTGAAAATTTATCATCAGCCTTAATCTTGGTTTTATCAGTTACACCCGTAAAATTCTGGTACGTAATCAGCCATCTAACCAATTCATCAACTGCAATTTGGTTTTTACTTTCACCAGCTTTTGGTGCAAAAAGTGCAGGTGTATTGTTACTTTCAGAAATCCGGCGATTAATTTGCTTAACTGCTACTGTTCCTGTACCTTTAGCGACTACCTTATTGGCTGGCACCAATTCGTCATATTCAGCTTTGGTCACTTGATAAAAAGGATGTTCGCCAAAGAAAGCAAATTTATCAGAGTAATGCTCTAAATACTTAATGACAATATCTGTAAATTGACCTTTTTGGTATAACTTTTGCCAAGTTTTTACTACTGTCTGTTTAATACGACTCTTAGGATAAAATTTAATTATCGTAGCATCTGACAAAAATTTCTCGGTACCATTTTCTAGCCATTCATAAGGTTGGCCATCTGCATCAAAACGCGAATACACCGTTGTTAAAATTGCTAATAACAGTCGCATAACTGCCAAATCTTGTGCTCGCATTTCACCAGCTAATTGCCGGTAATTTTGGGCATTTTTAAATAATTCAATTAAAGACACTTTTTGCTCTCGACCGGTTTGTTGATCGATTACTTTAAGCCAAGAATCTGTAACTAGATTAAAGTTTTTTTCAATCATCATCATCATCCTTTGTATAACTTAAACCAAACTGCTCAGAATACTGCAATGTCCACTTACCAAGAGTAGTTGTTAAATTCTCATCTAATGGCAAGGCTAAGGCACCCTTAAGCCAAACACTATTTTGCCAATCGTCACAGTATTTATCAGTAAGTTCTTCTAAGCGTTTAATTACCGCTTCAATTTCATTAGCATACTGGGTAATTGCAGTTGGCAACTTAATTACTTGCTCTGAAATATCATAGTCTGAAACCTGAGCCAAATTTTGACCATTAATTAAGAAATTACCCTTAGTTGTATGCTTAACTAAGATAACTTCAATTGTTTCCTGAATATCACGGACAGACGCACTAGCCTTTTGTTCATCCTTATCCACATCTAATTGGTCATAATTCAACCAGCCATGAATTGATTCTTCAGGATCAGGATCATCAATTTGAAAATCACCGGCTTTTTGTTCCTCTTTTTCAATATAAAGGTTAAATTCTTTTTTTGCTTTTTCAATTCCATTAATTTCAAAATCAGTTTTAGAATTATAAACTTGTTGGACAAGATTAGAAATATCATCTGGTAAAGTAATCTGCTCTGGCAAAAAGTGATCCGTCTTCATCAATAAATATTTGTGATAAATGCTTTCATTAGCTGGACCATAATCACCAAAATCATTAATCCCCATTACATAGAGTTGTGGCTGCTCCAAATTCTTAGGTCTAACTATTTCATGTCGATGTAGCCGGCCTGCACGCTGCAAAATCAAATCAATTGGTGCAATATCCGTATAAAGGACATCAAAATCAATATCCAAAGATTGTTCTAAAACTTGGGTACCAATTACAACCAATTTTTCTGGTCGCTTACTTTTTTTATCAATTTTACCAATCGCACCTTGCAATTTTGTTTCCTGCTTTGTTCGCTCTGGTGCCAAAAAAGCAGAATGTAAGACAATTAATTCGACATCTTCTTGCGCAACTAGTTTAGCCAATGATTGCGCGCGTTTAACCGTGTTAACAATGACACCTGCTACTCCCCCTGCTTTTATCTTGTCTAAAATAGCAGCTACTAATTCATCATCAGGCAAATTAATTCTGCTAACTTGCAGCTTTTGTGTTTTCTGGTCGCTTTGACCGGGAAATTCTGAAATTTGTTTTAATTGACAGCCATCAAGAATACTTACTAATGGATATGCTTGATTGTTTTCCCAATCAGCTGGTGCCTTAAATTTTAAAGCAAATTGCCAGCCATACTTACCAATTAAATATGATTGTATCAATAACTTTCTTTTTTCTGTTGGTAATGTTGCTGAGAGAATAACAATCGGAACATGATATGTACCTAACCATCTAATTGCCTTATACAAATATTGACTCATGTAGGCATCATAAGCATGGACCTCATCAATCACGACTACTTTGCCGCTCAGTCCTAAATGCTTTAAGAAAAGGTGCTTCTGCTTTAATCCCATTGAAAGAAGGTTGTCAATCGTGCCAATTGTAAACTTAGTTAAGATCGACTTTTTCCCAGAAAACCAACTATTAACTGTGATTGCTCCCTTATCTGTATCATCTACCACATTTTCGGCATCAGGTAGCTTTTTATATTCATCGTTAAATATTTTTTTACTGTGCATTAAGTCAACTGAAAAGTCGCATTTTTGTTCAGCAGATAATTTTTGCAGCCAATGTTTAACTCGGCTAAACATTGCATTACTAGTTGCCTGCGTCGGCAGACCCATAAATAAGCCATCTGCACCGGTAATATATGCGAGCTGTTCAACAGCAACTAAGGCTATCTCGGTTTTGCCTAGCCCCATAGGTGCTTCCACAATAACCATTCCTGGATCAGTTGTTTCACCAATTGCTTTAGTTATTGTTCTTTGAACAGGTCTTGCTTCAAATTCCCATCTCTTTTCATACGGATCAGTTGCTTCAGAAACTTTTTGCGGCTCCCATTCTTCGCTAAGGTACCAATTATGCATTGCCTTTTCAAAACGTTCTTCCATATTTAAATCATGCCAAGTTTGATCTAAACCAATTAATGGAAAGAGGTCTTCGCCATTATGGGTGTGTTCACTTGAAGCCAGCCAATCTGCCATAATAATTAAGCCTTCTAATATCACAGCTTGCGGCTGAGTAATGTTCGGTATATCAGTGGCACTTTCATAACCCGCTGTTGCTAAACCGTAGTCAAATAATTCTTTTTGAACCTGCTGCCAAGGCCTTTGTAGGGCTTTATTTTGATCGCTTTGGTAATAATTAGCTTTTTGGTTTCCAATTTCATTATACGGGGCATCTGCTTCTGGCTTACCATGATGGCCGCCAATTAATGCAGCAACATTTTCAGGCACGCCAAATTTTAATAATAAGGCCTCTCCAGCTCGATTATGAGGAGATTCTTTTCGCAAAGGCAATTGCAAATCATCAAGATCAGAAAACCCCTGCCTTATTAACTTTTCAATTAATTCAGAATCCAAATTTTTATCATTGGCATATGATTTTTTAGTTTGAAAAGCTGGGGTGGACTTTCCGATATCATGGATAAAGCCCAAAAACTTAATTAATTTATGAATTTCATCATCAGATAAATCGCCCTTTAAAAATTGGCGCTGATTATCAGACAGCCATTGATTATATAAGAAGTTAATTACATTTTTAGTATCCGTTAAATGAGCAATCAATGGTAACCAACACTGTTGACCGTTTTCGGTGTTTTTCTTACCCCATAGGGCTAGAGTCTTGTTTGATAATGCTGGCATGCTTGCCTCCTTGTTTAAATTTAATTTTAATATTAATAATTAAGTTACTTTAAATATATACCCATAAAAATAAAATTGCAAGCGCTTTTCAAAATGATTGTAAATAAATAGGCTATGACATTACGTAATAGCCTATATCACCCCCCACTTATGTGGGGAATACCATATTAATATTTATAATTAACGGATGACCCTCATATACATAAGGAATACATCTTTAATTATAACATCTTTAAATAATGTAAAAAGTTAAGACTGTCTCAACAGAACGAGGAGTATTTGCATAAAAAATCATCAAGCCAAATCATATATTGTTGTAAATAATTATGAGCTTTAGAATATTTCATAAACTATACCAATTGAAAAAAGCCCAGGAAAACCTAGACTTTTAACAGCTGAACTACTTACGCAGTTTGTCAATAATGTCTTTGACATCATCGAGTACATCTTGAGCTTTTACAAACACAAGATACAGCACAATCAGAGTGACTAAATCTAGCACGAGTCTCACCTCCTTTAAACAAGCTGACTGGGCTTGTAAAAAGTGCGCACTAACGTGCTTTTTTATTTTACCAGATTCTTAAGCTGTGGTATACTTCAGTTACAATCAGATAAATCTCAGCACGAGATACTTAACGTGCATGCAAGTTGACTACTTGCAAGGCGCCTGGGGCGGTCATAACGACCGTCTTTTTTATACAAAAATAGCTCAGGGAAAACCTGAGCTATTTTGCTGTTTTACTTGAACAACTTATCTAAAAACTCAATGAGTTTATCAAGAATTTGTTCTGTCTTGGTCAAGACAATGTTAAACAATATTAGGATAATGATTTCGTACACGCTCTTACCTCCTTACTGGAAGCTGGTCAACTTCCTAAGATGTGCACATTGTGTACTTTTTTATTTTAAGAAATTTAGTAAACATGGTATACTTAAATGAATTAGGATAATGTGTTCTACACGTTCACATTGTATGCAATGCAAGTTTGGTCACTTGCAAGGCGCCTAGGGCGGTCATAATGACCGTCTTTTTTATACTACAAAAGTAATGTTAATATACACATTGTTATATAATATTGTTGTAAATAAAAAGGAGTTCTACTGGTAACAAAACTTCTTAAACATAAGCTTCCGCCTTCAAAGAGCGGTGGTCGAAATTATAGTTTAACTAGAAGGCTATCCCATAACTTGCCAAAGTTTATATGTGGGATGCTTTTTTGTTTCCAGAAAGAAATACATGACTTGTAACTCAAAATCAATCTCCACGCATGTGAGGAATACCAATTTACTAAACTTGGGTAACCAACAGGATAAACTAGGTTAGATATACAATTTTAGTAATCTAAATTAGCGATAAACATTGTTGTTACTACAGGATCATCACTACCATACATACCTGCAAAACCGATAGAAACACCAATTCTTGTACACTCTGAATTTTTTAACAAATCTCTATGACCCCAATTTGCACTTGCATCATTATAAATAAACTCATTAAAAGCATCATCGGCTAAATCATTAGGATTTCTAGTTAAAACTTCGCCAGTTTCTACTTCTCCGTGAGCACTAATTGATCCATCAGGGCGAGTATGCTTATCGCTGGTGTGGTATTTTTCGTGATAGTTGCCGGCTTCAATTGCTCTTTGAGTGGCGTAATCATGTAATTCGGGATTAATAGTAAGTGGTTTAATATCGGCTTGAGCACGCCAATTATTTACATCTTCCACAAATCTTTTTTCGACTGCTAGTTTGTAATCTGTTGTAAGCATATCCTTTGTTGGTGCTGCAGTTTGTGTATTGTTTTCTGAATTACTTGCTGCAGGCTTATTTGTGGAATCAGTAATGTCCATATCAGGATCAGGGACAGATTTAATCCATTTGCTTTCACCAATTCTGTACCAAGTCATTCCGTCACTGGTAATCATTGTTTCATAAATTTTATTTTTACCGGTCACCCATAATTGTTGCTTCTCACCATTTGGTTTCAGGTAAACTTGGCGACTGTCATCTATATTTATGTATGAAGTTGTGTCTGTTACTTTTTTAGTGTTTGCTTGTTTAATGTAACGATTCTTTTTGAGCTTTAAGTAATTTTTACCGTTAATTTTTTTAGTGGCGGCAATTTTTTGCTTAGTGCCCTTTTTTAATGAAGGGCCACTTACTTTATGTCCAATAGAGTTATAAATATAACTGTTGTGTGTTAAAAGAACTTGGTAGGTGCTGGCTGCAAAAACCGTATTCTGGTTGTTTGATTGAGCATTGCTTAAGCCCACTAAGCCCAAGGCTAAGGTACTGCTGGCAATAAATTTAAAATACTTACTTTTTTTCATGATTTTTCTCCTTTATCTAGAAATATGTCTTTATCATAACTGAAAAAAATTAGTCTTTCAGAAAAAATATTGGTTTAGTGGTTAAAATTTATTCCCACTCATATTGTAAAAATCATAATATAGATTATCGGAAGTTCTGAGAAGCTTTACCAAACTAAGACCAAAATTGCCAAGAAAAAGTTTGTGAATTTTTCATATTTCACGCGTAAGAATTCTATTAAACTGGAATTCTTATTTTTTACTATTTCACAAACTAGACCCATTTTGAAAATAGCTCAGGTTTTCCTAAAATAAGAAGTAGATCTGTTATAACAGCAATTAATAACATGTAAAAATGTAATCGTATTTTTTGACTTTGCTATATGAAATGTGATATAATGGGAGGCAAAGCCAAGCAAAGCCATGTTAGGGGCTGACTTTGTAACTATTTTTTTGACAATTTAGTTATATTATATTATAGTAAAATTGTAAATAAAAAGAAGCACATTGGGGAATGTACTTCTAGTGTAGCTTCCGTTATAGACGGTAGCATTACAATAGTTTAATTATGAAAACGTCCTATTGGTTGCCATGCTTTTTAGGACGTTTTTTTGTTCGTCGGTGTATAGTACTTATAACGTTTAAAACAAAATCTACCATTATTAGAAATAAGACTAAATAGTTGAATAACTGAACACGAGGCCAGTTCAACGACAGGATAGGAATAAGGTTAATTAACCAACTAATCCAATCTTTAACGATACTTATTACTGTAGCATTTAGCTGTTTTTCAAAAAATTTCTTCATTGTGAAACTCCTTTTTAACAGCTACCGTCCTTAAGCAAGCTACACAATTATTATAGCACTTTTCATTATATAATAATAGCGCTATAACCACTTTAAAACCACTTGTTACTTATAGTAACAAGTGGTTTTTTCTTTTATAAAGTTCCAACATAATTAATCGCTTTACCAATAATTTGATTTTCTCCTAGAATTTGAGGCTTGTATTTACTATTTTCAGGAATAAGCCATGTTGTACCTGCTATTTTTTCAATTCGTCTAAATTTAATATCTTGGTTAACCAAAATAGCTGCAGCTTCATTACTATCAACTTGTTCTTGCTCATGAATCATGATTGTTGCACCGTTAGGAATACGTGGTTCCATTGGGTCATTACTATTTTTAGCAGAAAATAAAGTTCCATTAGGAATTTCTTCTAAATAAGTTGAAACATGACCAATTACATTATCTGTACTTAGAATAGGACTAACCAAATTTTCATTTTTTAATAGAATTGTTTTAACTATATTTTCGTTCACACTCGTATGCAAAGCGGTAGCAAATTTAGTAGCACGATTAACTGGAAATTTACGGTTTTACCGAAATATCGTGAAACTGCGGATTTAGACATATTTACACGTCTAGCTAATTCTGCAATAGATAGATTTTGTTCTTGTCTAAGCTGATCTATATAATCAATAATTTCTTTGTTAGTTCTCATAAATAAAAGACCTCTCTCATTTAATATTATAAATGTAGTTGCGGGTTAACTTCCACACACGTGAGGAATACTTGTTCTTACGTTTTTTTGCCTGTGTTTGAGTAGGATCACCCCCACTCACGTGGGGAATACAACAAAAAATGGAACGATTTACTGAAAAAGTTAGGATCACCCCCACTCACGTGGGGAATACTGGAATTTATACTATCAAAATTCAATACGTCTAGGATCACCCCCACTCACGTGGGGAATACCACTTTTAAAAAAATGAAAGAGTATATCGTCAAGGATCACCCCCACTCACGTGGGGAATACATACCTTTGATATCCAATACTGCTTCTCCAACAGGATCACCCCCACATACGTGGGGAATACGCGGTTAGCCATATACGCTTGCCATTTTCTTTGGGATCACCCCCACGCATGTGGGGAATACCTCTACGTTGCTGCCCTATTCCTGCTTCATTTAGGATCACCCCCACGCATGTGGGGAATACCTCTACGTTGCTGCCCTATTCCTGCTTCATTTAGGATCACCCCCACGCATGTGGGGAATACCAAACTGATATGCCGGCTGAGGAATATCCTAAGGGATCACCCCCACGCATGTGGGGAATACATAACACCTTGCCCCAGACAAACACCATTATCAGGATCACCCCCACGCATGTGGGGAATATGATAAGTTCCAGGAAAAATATCGGCCACATCAAGGATCACCCCCACGCATGTGGGGAATACAAACCGCTCTAGTTTTGATCTGCCCACCCATAAGGATCACCCCCACGCATGTGGGGAATACTACAATTCCTTTTAATACCTTAATCCACGTCTGGGATCACCCCCACGCATGTGGGGAATACACTCGTTAGTAACTGAACTGCAGCAGTATCATAGGATCACCCCCACGCATGTGGGGAATACGGAGGTTTTAGGAACACATAAAGGGAAAATCAAGGATCACCCCTACGCATGTGGGGAATACTGTAAAGCATCTAAACCTTTAGATAAATCTCAAGGATCACCCCCACGCATGTGGGGAATACTATGATTACATGTGAATTTTGTGGACAAGAACAGGATCACCCCCACGCATGTGGGGAATACGGAGGTATAGCAATGACTGAAGAAAAGAGAATAGGATCACCCCCACGCATGTGGGGAATACAGGCTAAACAAGAAACTATTCTAAAGCCACAAAGGATCACCCCCACGCATGTGGGGAATACTTTACTAATACAACAATATCTCATTCAATTATAGGATCACCCCCACGCATGTGGGGAATACATTATATTCCGCATTATTATGTTGAAGATCGTAGGATCACCCCCACGCATGTGGGGAATACTTTTAAGCTTGGCGTTTGTAGCAAAAATTTTCAGGATCACCCCCACGCATGTGGGGAATACACCATCTTTGGCTAATGTTATTGGTCCAGCTTAGGATCACCCCCACGCATGTGGGGAATACACTCCGTTCTGTAAATTGTCTAAAGTATACCAGGGATCACCCCCACGCATGTGGGGAATACGTCGACGAGTTCCCAAATCCAAACCATCTTTAGGGATCACCCCCACGCATGTGGGGAATACTTTATTTTGCATGGCAATGTTTTTAACTGTGAAGGATCACCCCCACGCATGTGGGGAATACCTTTAGAGTACTAATTTTTATTCCAGTTCTATGGGATCACCCCCACGCATGTGGGGAATACGCCTCTTCTTCTCTTTTTCAAACTGTAAACACAGGATCACCCCCACGCATGTGGGGAATACATGATGCTAAGGGAGTGCCGTTAGATCAAGATAGGATCACCCCCACGCATGTGGGGAATACAGTCTTGAGATTGAAATACAAGTAAATCCATCAGGATCACCCCCACGCATGTGGGGAATACAGTAAAAGATCCCAGTCATAGCAGCATCCTCAAAAAGAAGAATATACTTTTTTCATTAGTTTGTAAATTTCAATTTATGATTACTTACTATAAATTTTTATGCTTTTTCTTTGGCGTAATATTTAGCGTCATCGCAGCTGCAACCACTAACAGTGCACCCAGCCAATCAAGCGGCGTCATAATCAAACCAAAGCACAAAACCGACCCAATTGTTGCGGACAACGGCTCAAAGGCATCAAGCAAACTGGCCGTTGATGCCTTAATAAACCGCAGCGAATTAGTCATCAATTGAAATGGGATTAACGTGCCAATTACGATTACTACGCCAACAGCCAACCAAACTTGCCCAGTTAAATTCACATGCGGCCACACAGGATGAATAATCGTTAAACAAATCCCGGCAGAAAGTAGTCCCCACCCTGTAACTACCAGACTGGAAACACGATGCAGCACACTAATCGGAATTAACGTGTTAGTTGCCACACCAATTGCTGCCAATAGCCCCCACATCAGTACTTCCGGCGTCAACGCAAAATGGCTAAAGTCGCCATGAGTTGCAAGCAAAATAACACCAATAAATGCAGTAACTGCAGCAAGCATATCCAACATGCGCAATGTTTGCTGGTGGCGCAGAATTAAATACGCCATCACAAAGAATGGCCCAATAAACTGCAGAATTGTCGCTATTGCTGGGTTGGCCTTTTGCACAGTAATAAAATAAAACAGCTGCACTGGCAGTAAGCCGAAAATACCGTACGCAATAATTACCAAGGCGTCGTGCTTGTTTTTCATTGTTGCTACTGGCTTTTGTCCGACAGCCGCAGCAACTATTAATAAAATCACACCTGAAACAACCATTCGTACCTGCGTAAGCCAAATCGGCGTAATTTCCGGACTTAAATTAAATAACGACTTGGCAAATAGACCTGAAATCCCCCACATAACACAGGCTAAGCCCGCAAGAAAGGCCCATAAATGTCTCTTCTTAGCTGTTACCATTTCTAACTCTCCTTTTTTATTATAACTTCCCTATAATATCAAAAAATTCTTGCAAGCTGAACCAACTAAAAAAGAAGCATGTCTACTCATGCTTCTTTTTGCTTACCATTTTTAAGCCCATTCTTGCTGCTCATACGCCATCTGCCAAAATTGCAATTCATAATAGCTGCTGCGAACAAAAGCCTGCTGCATTTTTTCCCGCTCATCTGCAGAACCAGAATCAGCTAATGTATTCGTCAACTGTAAAATTCGCTGCACATTAGCTGCATACCACTCGCCATCATAGGTATCAATCCACTCTTGATAATACGAAACAGGCGAGCCACCGGTTGCTAATTTTTGCCCAATTTCTTGATACAGCCAGTAACAAGGCACAAGTGCGGCAACAGCCGGAGCGATACCATCCCTCGCTAATGTCATCTGCAAATGATTAACGTATGCATACGCGGTCGGCGCAACTGGCGTTTGCGCAATTTCAGCTGGCATAATCTGCAATTGCTTAAAAAAGTTCTCGCGCACTGCCATCTCGCTATCCTTTAAGTCCTGCGCCATTTCAAGTAAAAACTGCTCAGTCTGTTGGTCATCCGTTTTAGCTGCAATCGCACGGTGAAATTCACTAAATTGATTTAAATAATACCGGTCTTGTAATAAATAAAAGCGAAATTTGGCCAGCGGTAATTCCCCACTTTGCAATTCCTGCACAAACGGATGCTTCATACTCTTCTGCCATAGACTGCTTGCTGCTTGGTGTAATTGGTCCGTAAATTCTGTCATGATTATTCTCCTTGACTACTAGTTTGCTTTTAATATTTAGGCATTATTAGCTCAGTAATTTATTTTATTATAAGTCTAACAATAAATTTATTACACGTTTAAAGTGTAAAATTGTTGCTATTAAAAATACTTATTGTATTATATCTGAAGGGCAATTACGGCATGAGGAAACTAGTTTTGCTAAAGAAACGTGCGCGCAACTCATCTTAGTAAGACTACCAGTATTTACATTGCCAAATAGTCTTAAATCCAAAAGTAGCTTGCAAATAACGAATCTTGTTAACAAACAAGGTTCGTTATTTGATGATACCCCCAGCTTGCTAATGGATAAGTGAAATTGCTAGTGCTATATTTTTGCCCCTAGTTCCTCAGCCATAATTACCATCAAACTGTAATTGATTAAGGTTTAGCCGGTGAAGGAATAACTGACGCCAAAAAAGCCGTTCAAGAAACAACGTGGATGCCCAAATATTAATTACCTACAGAAAGAGGAAACTTTTTATGCAAGTCTTTTTGACATCTGTATCAAGCGTAGTTGTGATTATCTTAATCATGGCCCTCGGCTTTTTACTAAAACAATTTAATTGGATTGACGATAAGTTTGGTAGTGAAATCTCTAGTATTATCACTAAGATTGCCCTGCCAGCTTCAATCTTCACTGCTGTTATGAAAAACCTTAGCCGCGGCAGTCTTTTGCAATTATCAACCGAATTATTATTCCCAGCTTTGGGTGTGATTATCGGTTATCTTATTGCTTGGCTAAGCATTAAGGTCTTCAAAATCCGTCCTGGCCGCCGCGGAATTTTTATGAATGCCGTGGTTAATGCCAACACTATCTTTATTGGAATGCCCCTGAACATGGCACTGTTTGGCGACAAGGCCATGTCTTACTTTTTGGTATACTACATTATCAATACCGTTTCTACTTGGGCTTTTGGCGTCTTCTTAATCCAAAACGACGACCCGACTGCTAAAGATAAGAAGACTAACCACAAGATTAACTGGAAAAAGCTATTGCCAATGCCACTTGTTGGGTTCATTGTTGCTCTGGTCTGGATGTTATTAGGGATTCCCGTACCTAACTTCTTAAACTCAACGTTAACTTACGTTGGTAACTTGGTAACCCCACTGTCACTGATCTATATCGGCATTGTCCTACACGATGCTGGAATTAAGAACGTTAAGTTTGACCGCGATTCAATCTTGGCATTAATTGGTCGCTTTATTGTTTCACCAATCATTTTGATTATTTTAATTAAAATCGGAACAAATGCTGGCTTTAACTTGCCAAGCTTAATGCGCCAAACCTTAGTCGTCCAAGCAGCAACGCCAATGTTAGCTGTCTTACCAATTTTAGCCAACGAATCACACGGCGACGTTAAATACGCAACTAATATTGTGGTTGAAAGTACAATTCTCTTCATTATCGTCGTTCCGATTTTGATGACGATTTTACAATTTATCTAATAATTAAAAATACTTACTTAAAAAACTTACAAAAAGGCCAGCTCTGATAACACAGCTGGGCTTTTTTACTGCTAAAAATAACACAACATTGACTTTAACATTGTATTATTCATTAAAAGCCGTTATAATTGGAAGCGATAACACGAGGGGGGCCTTTTAGGCTGAGATGAAACACCGTTTCAGACCCTTTGAACCTGTAAGCTAATACTTGCGCGAGGAACGTGTCAACTACCTATTGCTTTGACACAATTATGTGTCAAAGCTTTTTTATTAGTTTAAAGTCGCGGTTCGGAGGACTTCTTCAATAATTTTTAGGAGAAAGATTATGCAGTTAGAATTATTAGATAAATTACGTAAAGAGAACCCCGTTGTTCTCAACGCCGCTAATTTCGTTACTGTTCAAGACGTTGCCAACGGCTTAAACGCAATCGGGGCTTCACCCATTATGAGTAGCGAAATTGATGAAACCGACGAAATGGTCAACATGGCTTCAGCTGTTGCTATCAACATGGGCAGCTTAACTAAGCTGCAAATTGCACACATGAAAAAAATGGGTGATTTGGCTCGAGAATATCATAAGCCGATTGTACTAGATCCTGTTGCAGTTGGTGCTGTAGATTACCGCCTTAATATTGCTCAAGACCTATTATGGAACTTCCACGTTGGCGTTATTCGTGGTAACGCTGGTGAAATTGCCGCATTAGGTGAATTTGACTGGCAATCTAAAGGTATTGATGCTGGATCAGGAGCAGGCAACCTTGATGAGATTACTAAGGAAGTAGCCAAAAAGTACCACTGCACTGTTATTGCCAGTGGAGCAACTGATACAATTAGTGATGGCACTAATGTTGTTCATGTTCATAATGGTACACCGCTATTCCAAGCCCATGTGGGTTCTGGCGATATGTTAACAAGTATCGTCGCTGCCTTTTGTGCAGTGACCGACAGTCGCTTCGAAGCCGCGCAAGCTGCAACGCTTGTTTTCGGTTCAATTGGACAACTAGTCGTTCAAGATCATCCCGATGTTGGCCCTGGCAGTTTTGGCATGTATCTCATGGACTATTTAGCAAAAGTGCAGGTTTCTGATATTGAAAAAATTGCTGATTATGATTAAGGAAGTATTTTATGGCAGAAGAAATTAATTCATTCCCTCAAGTTCTGACAATCGCAGGTACAGATTCTGGCGGTGGCGCCGGCATTATGGCCGATCTGAAGACTTTTCAAATGCAAAAAGTCTTCGGCACGGCAGTTGTAGTTGCCGTTACTGCGCAAAATACACTGGGCGTTCAATCATCGCACTTGCTTCCATTGGAAATGATTGATGCACAATGTGCATCTTTAGCCGCCGACTTTAAAATCCGCGCGACAAAAACTGGGATGCTCGGCGATGCTGCTCATGTTCACCAAGTTGCTCTAAACTTACAGAAATATGACTTTGGTCCCATTACTGTCGATCCCGTCATGGTAGCCAAAGGTGGCGCTCACTTACTAAGTGAAGATGCAGTCGCCACTGTTAGAACCGAGTTATTACCACTAGCTAACCTAGTAACGCCAAATTTACCAGAAGCACAAGTATTAACCGGAATGACCGTTACTTCTGAAAAGCAATATCCCGACCTTGCCCATTCACTGCAAGACATGGGTGTTAAGAACGTACTAATTAAGGGTGGTCATTCAAGTGCTGAAGAAGTAAGCGACTTTGCCCTTCTTGAAGACGGCTCCAGCTTCTGGGTCAGCAGTCCGCGAACCCATACCAAACGCACACATGGTACTGGTGACACTCTAGCCGCCGCAATTACTGCCCAGCTTGCTCTGGGTCATAATCTAACCGATGCAATTAAACTTGCCAAAAAATACGTTACCAAAACAATCGAGCAGACAATCCAAGTGGGACATGGTCACGGACCACTCAACCACTGGGCTAAATAGATAGGAAACAATAATGCAAAAGTTTAATGCAAACATGCTTCGTGCTTACTTCATTTGCGGTACTCAGGATTTACCAGCTGGTAAGACCTTGCCAGAAATCGTCGAAGAAGCACTAAAAGCTGGAATTACCGCCTTTCAATTTCGTGATAAGGGAGCTGGCTCAACTTTAAGTTCTGGTGAGCGGTTGCCAATGGCCCAAAGACTGCACGAGCTCTGTCAACAATATCAAGTACCCTTCTTCATTGATGATGATGTTACTTTAGCTAAGGAAGTTAGTGCCGAAGGAATCCATGTTGGCCAAAGTGATGAAGCTATTCAAAAGGTGATTAATGAAGTCGGCAGTCAAATGATCGTGGGTTATTCCTGCTCAACTCTAGCTGAAATTAAAACTGGCGATCAACTTGCTGGTATTGATTACTACGGCAGTGGACCAATCTTCACAACTCAATCTAAAGATGACGCTGACCCTGAAATTGGGCTAGCTGGCCTTGCCAATTTAGTAACTAGCAGTAAACGGCCAATCGTCGCAATTGGCGGTATCACAGTAACAGACTTACCTAATATCGCCAAAACTGGCGCTGCTGGTGCATCTGTAATCTCAATGATTGCCCAAAGCAGTGACATCAAGAATACTGTTAAAGCAATGCTTGATGCACCGTGGCAAAATTAACTTATTTTCTAAATACATGTTTAAAATCACGCCATAGTGCGTGATTTTTTTAATTCTTTCGTTCTTCAATAATCGTAAAGATTATTCCTAGAATTAAACTAATATTCCAATAAAATATTGAAATACCCGCGATTATTCCCAAAACATCCTGCTGAAAGACACCGTACAAACACAAAAAAATTAAGCCGGTACCTAATACTAACCATTCCATCCATTTAGTTACTCGTGCACCAGCAGCATGTTCAATATAACTGTCGCGTTCGTCATCATCTAGCATATCTCTCTTGCCCTTTTTAATATCCTGCCAATTAAAAAGGTACCCTGAAGCACAAAGTAGTAACAATATTGCCCAAATAATGTGCTTCACTCTATATGCCGCATCTTTATCGTGAAATACTATGATTACTTCAAGTATACCCATTACTAAAAAGAACAAACCATAAATAGCAGTGCGCAGTAATTTTTTCTTCATTATCAGTTCTCCAAATATTCTTTTAAGCAAAATAAATCTTCAATACTTATGCCAAAAAAGCATGCCAATTTATATGCTAATAACAATGATGGCTTGTATTTGCCTTTTTCTACAGAAATAATTGTTCGTTGGGTCACACCAACTTTATCAGCCAATTCCTCCTGAGTTAATTTATGTTCTAGTCGTAACTTTTTTACTAAATTTGGCATTATTTTCATCTCTACATTCAATTATCGATATGAAGCTTACTTCACATGAAACTAGCTTCATATTAATTCTTTTACTGATAAAAATCAATCATAAATAAAAAATACACAGCTTTATAAAAATAAAGCTGTGCATCTTAAATTCAATTATTTATAAGCGAAAATCTAGTCATTCAACTTAATTATTTGTACTTCACTATTATGTATCACATTCCCCGTGACAATTTCGGAAACATCTTTAATTAAATCCATATTAGTGTAGACAACAATTATTGTATCGTCATATCCAGCTGCCTTAACCATTTCAAGATCCATATCAGCAAGCTGCATACCTTGTTGAACAGTATCGCCTTCCTTAACCATTAATTTAAACGGTTTTCCCTCTAAATTAACCGTATCTAATCCCAGATGAATTAAAATTTCTAAATTATCTTTTGTCGTAATCCCAATTGCATGCTTAGTCGGAAAAACGGTTGTAATCGTTCCTGCTACTGGAGCATAAATTTCGCCATTTTTTGGCTCAATAGCATACCCGTCACCTAACATTTTTTCAGAAAAGACGTCATCTTTAACAGCGGTAATAGGAATTAATTGACCATCCACCACTGCATTAACAGAAATGCCCTTCTTTTTAAATAATTTAAACATTCTCATTACCTACTATTCTTGACTTTCAACAATATGATTATTGCCGAACAGATACCAAATAAAAATATAAATGCAATTGAAATAACTTTAATTAACCATTCACTATTTTCTTGCCAGCCTTTTTTAACCGAGCGTAAACTAATTAATCCGAATAATGCCAAAATTGAACAAAACAGATTACCAACTAGCAACTGACCAATAAGCTGACAAGTCATAAAAAAGCGATAATTATGATTTTTATATAAAAAGTTATCCTTTTTCAGCCATAAATAATAACCCAAAATAAAATCAGTAATGATAATTATTACATCCACAGCAACGTATGGTGATTTCATTATCGTCATCACATTACTTTTGGTAATTGCTACTTCTAAAATCATAAAGAAGCTAAAAAATACTGGTATTAATAATAAAGCACAAATATATGTAATCAAAATTCTGCTGGTATTTAAATGTGCTTTATCTAAAAACTTAATTATCCAATTGTTTAATTTGCTCATCATTTTTCTTATGTTGTTTATCAACCCAAATACCAAACTTATTAATTAAAAGATCTACTAACGAATAAGCTAAGATAAAAGATACACTATTATCATTATTGGTAAACTTAACGGTTGGATAGTAAAAATTATAATCTGACAAAGAAGCTAACTTACTTTGTTTTAAATCAGTAAAAGATACATAACGAAACTTGTTGTTAACCAATTCAAATTTACTTAACTCATCATTAATCTCGCGATTATCGCCAGTATAGGAAATAATAAATAATAGATCACCCTTTTCAGCAATTTTACCTACCATTTTCAATTCACTTAAAGCAGCAGGCAATACAATTGATGAAATACCAAAAAGTAATAATTCATGAGAAAGATAATTTGATAAAATTTGCTGAAGCCAACCCGTTGAATAAATATAAATATTATTAGCATTACTTAATTCGGTATAAAATTTATCTAAATCAAGCGACTTAAAATATTTACTCAGATTTTCAGTTTCCTTTGCTAAATCAGAGTCAAAATTATTCTTAGAATTGTCATAGTTTGCTGCCTGCTCCTGTTCTATAGAAACTTCATTTAAATAAAATTTAAGTTCACTATAGCCGCTTAATCCTAAATGTTTGCACAAACGAAAGATTGCGGATTTAGAAACATATAATTTACTTGCTAACTCAGACAAACTTAAATTTTTACATAATTTGGCATTATTGAGAACAAATTGAATGATCCTTATTTCAGAATCATTCAATTTGCTGCTTTTTTGATAAATTAAAGATTTTAGTTTTGACATTAATAAATATTACGCTCCATATTAAATAGTTACTTATACATTATAACTTTATTTCAATGCATAAAAGCGTTTTATTTAAATAATCCGATTAACATCTAGCCTTAACTAATATCATCTTTTCTTAATTCCTGCATTGCTTCAAGGACCTGCGCAACATCTAGTCCAACAATAACTTGGATAGCCTTGCCATGATGAACTACATTGATCGCCTTAGCTGCCTTAAATTGCGCATCTGTTCCTAATTTATCAGGATCCTCAACTGAAACACGCAACCTAGTTGCACAGGAGCTTAATTCCTTAATATTCGAACTACCACCGAGTAAGTCGAGAAAAGCAGTTGCTCTAGTAATATATGGATCAGTTTCAACGGAATTATTATTTACTTGTTGATCTTGACTAGTCTTTTTAGCTTCATATTCTTTCTTATTTAATAAATGAACATCTTCATCGTCTGCTTCCCGACCTGGTGTTGCATAATTAAACTTTTCAATCATAAATTTAAAGACAAAGAAAGTAATAATCGCAAAGACAATCCCGACTGCAAACTGTACCATATAAGTCTGCCAGTGATTACGCCATAACGGAATCCAATTTTCAGCCGCCATGTCGATACCACCTAGTGTAAAGTTACCAACAACACCTAAGCTAAACATTACAGTATTCATTGTTGCTGCAAGAAGAGAATAAACAATCCAAAGAACAGGTGCAGCAAACAAGTAAGTAAAATCAATTGGTTCAGTAATACCAGCAAAGAAAGAAGTAAGTGCAGCTGGTATTAATAATGCTGAGGTTTGCTTTTTCTTACTCTTTTTAGCCGTTACATAAAAGGCCAAACAAATAATTGGTGCAAGGAAAATCTTTTCATTACCCCATAGTTGGAAGCCCATTTGTGGCGCCAATTGTTTTAGCGGATGAGTACTTAAGGCAAATTGTGTTAAGTGTTTTAACCAAAATGGTTGAAGTCCCCCTGCAACTACTGCAGGTCCATATTGAAATGGAATATAAACTAAATGATGTAGTCCTGTAGGAATTAAAACCCGATTCAAGAAGTTATAAATCCAGACGCCAATTACACCACTATTAAGAATGAATTTTTGCAGTCCACTAATCCCTAATTGGACTTTAGGCCAGCCCCAGCAAGTTAAGAATGCCAAAGGTATCATTGCAAAAAAGCCAAGGATGTAAACGAATGTTGAGCCCTGAAAAGTACCTAACCATTCTGGTAATTTTTTATCAAAATAACGATTATGAAGCCAAATTACAATTCCAGCAACAACTAGAGCACCAATCATACTGGTGTCCAATGTTTTAATTCCGGCAATTTCAGTCAATCCATGATTAGTAGAATTATCAATTATTTGGATATTAGCAAAATTAGGAATACCAAAGCTTGCACCCCAGTGTGTCAAAATAGCGCCAATAAAATAGTTATAAGTCATATAAGTAATCAAAGCTTCCATTGCGGCTCTACCCTTAGACTTATTAGCAAGTCCAATTGGTAAACCAACAACAAATAACAATGCTTCTTGCTTAAAGACTGTCCAACCACCGGCAGTAATTGTATCCCAAATAGAGTTCCAGGTTGTCCCTGGATTTGCTAAGGAACCAAAAACTGCTTGATTAGTAAATAAACTACCTATCGCAACGACTATTCCAGCAAAAGAGAATAAAAGCACTGGCACAAACATTGCTGCACCAAATTTTTGAAACTTCTGCATCATAAGCAATCATCCCCTAACAATTATTTCAGTTCTGGCCAATATGGTTTATTTACAGGAATCATGTCATCGAGGATTTTCTTAGCAACTGATGCATCAGGAACCGTCTTATTAAGTGTGAAAGCCTGCAGCATCTTGGTATAAGAGTGTTGTTCATAAGCATCAACAACTAACTTTTCACAAGTCTGTTGTTCCATCATCATGCCACGTTGGAATCTACCAGCTTCACCTGTTGCCATTGGTTGAATACCATCAGCACCAAACAAACATGGAACTTCAACAATTGAATCTGGATCCATATTGGAAATTGCGCCATTATTTGCAGTATTAGCAAAGAATTTTTCATGCGTATTAAAGGCAATTGCATGACAAATATCAACAATGTAATTGGAGTGTTCAGCGTTTGCTTCCCAAATATTTCCTTTAGCAGTTCCTGCCTTAACAATTCTTGCACATTCATCAAAGACAATCTTTTGCCGATATTCACGAATTTCGTCGGTTCTAGTATGCTTAGGATCCGCATTAGCAACTTCATATTGTGGGAAATAGTAATATTGCATGTAAGTATTTGGCAAAGTTTCTGGATCTAATTCGTAGCAATCTTTGGCCTTCTTAAAGGTTTCAGCCCAGCTCTTTTCCAAATCTTTGTCAAAGTCGCCGCCAATCCAATAACCTTCTTTGGCAGCATGTTCTTTAAGTTGTGGCAATAGATCTTTACCCGTGTTTTTATCACGAACTTCTTTCCACCAGCCAAAGTGATTAAGACCATAATAATTAACGTCAAGATCGTGGTAGTCATTTAAGCCACAAATACGTGCCATTCTAGTCATAATTTCAATTGGCATGTCACAAATATTGATTACCTTAGAATTAGGTCTAAATCTGCGGCAGGCTTCTGCAACAATTGCAATTGTATTAGAGTAATTAATCATCCATGCATTTGGTGAATACTTTTCCATATAATCAATAATCTCAATGATTGCCGGAATAGACCGCATACCATAAGCCATTCCTCCGGGTCCGGTTGTCTCTTGACCATTAACGCCATATCTTAATGGAATCTTTTCATCAAGATCGCGCATATGATATTTACCAACCCGAATTGACCCCATTACAAAGTCAACATCCGTAAAAGCTTCTTCTGGATCAGTTGTATATGAAAATTCAATTTCTGGAGCACGTTCCTTCATAATAATGGCACATGCATCACCGATTTTCTTTTGCCGTTCTGCATCATTATCGTAAAACTTTAATTTTCTAATTGGAAAACGATCTTGATTAGCAATCAAGCTCAATACAAAACCTGGGGTAAAAGTACTCCCACCACCAGCAATTACAACAGAGTATCGTTTATGATTTTCAGACATTATTTTCTCCTTAACAATTTATCGCTCAACTTGAGCTGTTAATCTTTCTAAGCTAGCTTACAATTATATTTATATCATTATTTTAATAATTTGTATCCGCTTTCTTAGAAAGTGAACAAGCATTCCAAGACTTGAACTATGCGTTTCACTTTGAGAAATATTTTTCACTACTATTAAGAAATAATAGATTCTCCAAAATAAAAAAGCTCTAACTAACATAATTAGAGCTTTTTACATCTTGATAAGGAAATTATTTAACTTCTGCTGTTAAACATAATTAATCTTTATATCGCCAAACTTGCTGCTGCCAGTCAATACCAGAGTTGGGCCGCCGCCATTAGAACTGCCATTAATCTCAACATCGCCGAAAGTTGACGACATTTGGTCATCAACCTGCCACGACAACGGAATATACAGCGAAACATCACTCATTGATGAATTAATATCCACAATTACCGTATCAGAAGCTGCTTTAGCTGCATCAAGATAGACCTTGGCATCCCCCATTAGCGAATTAATCGTCACACTGCGCAGACTTTGTGAACGAACATACCGCGAAACATCAGACAATTTTTGATTAACCACAATATCTTCTTCGTCAACATTTTTACTGCTGCTGCCAAAAACATGGTCGGCATGAAATGACTTTTCTGGCCCCAACTTTGACCAATTACCATCGACCTTGTGACCATTGATATAAACATGCGTGTTGTGTGTACCTTTGTGAAAAATCATGTGCAATCCCCCTGTAATTAGACATGCCGCAAGTAAGACTGTCCATGGTACAATCTTAGTGATTTTAAGCGGCTGCGCATACACAATTAATAAGAAGGCAATTGAAAAAATTGTCCCGCCAATACTGCGATTAGCTAGACCTTCAATTAAGCATGCGCCAAAAACAATTGTCCAAAAAATCGTCCAAAAATTTAGTCGAAATGAAAACAAATTTAACTGGTTCATAATTAGAAAGATTGCTGCCCCTAGAAGTGCAATTCCCCAGAATAGTTCTTTAATCTTTTGTTTTTTCATTATAATGACCTTCTCTCGTTTAATCGATCACTCAAGCTGTGGTAATAATGGCGTGACACGTAGACAGTTTTGTAAGTATCATGAAAGTGCACCTGACAATTAGTAATTGACCGCGTCAATGAATATACCTGTTTTAAATTCAAAATTGTGGACTTGGACACCCGCATAAACTGACTGCCCAACAAATTTTCTAATTCATATAACTTATAATTAACACTGAACGAATCGCGGCTCGTATGTGCAATCACCTGCCGATCTTCTGTTTCAAAGAACAAAATGTCGGCTAAATCTAGGTAATACGAAACATCGTCCTTGTAACATTCAAGCTGGTCGGGATTGTCACTCCCTTCTTGCAGCTGTCGATAAATCCGTTCAACCTCTGGCGATAATTCATTTGCCTGAATTGTTACTATTGGCTCAGTTAACTTAGGATCAAGATCAATTTTCACTTTCACGATTCTCACCTGCCTTTCATAATTCTTATTAAACGCTAATTTAAAAAGAAAATCTACCCTCTTTAACCAAGTGGTCGTTTAACATGCTCAAGTGGCAATTACAACTAACTCAACTAAAAAAGCAGACTCATTTAAGTCTGCTTTTTGTTATTCTAGTCCTACTTGATGAAAGATTTCATCGACATGGCGCAAATGATAGTGATAATCAAAGGCATCAGCTACATCAGCTTCTGATAAATAAGTCATAATCTGGCTGTCTTCAACTAATTTTCTAAAAGAAATGCCGTCTTGCCATGATTTAGTCGTCAACTTTTGTACCATATCATAAGCTGCTTCACGTGATAAACCTGCCTCATCAATTAATTTCAATAGCAACCTTTGTGAATAGATTAAGCCATAGGTCTTGTCCATATTCTTGAGCATTGTTTCTGGAAAAACATCTAGGTTAGTCAAAATTCGGTTAAAACGATCAAGCATATAATCAATCACAATCGTTGTATCAGGCAAAATTACCCGCTCAGCACTTGAATGTGAAATGTCCCGCTCGTGCCAGAGAGTAACATCTTCATAAGCCGTCACAATATTACCGCGTAAAACGCGCGCCATCCCACAGAGATTTTCACAACCAATCGGATTACGTTTATGCGGCATCGCCGACGAACCCTTTTGACCAGCACGAAAATGTTCTTCAACCTCATGAATTTCCGAACGTTGCAGACTGCGGATTTCCGTTGCCCAATTTTCAATACTTGTTGCAATCAATGCCAAGGTGGCAATGTATTCGGCATGCAAGTCACGCGGCAAAATTTGACTAGTAATGGGCTGACGCGTTAAGCCCAATTGCTTCATGACACTAACCTCAATAGCCGGCGGCACATTGGCAAAAGTACCAACAGCACCAGAAATTTTACCAGATTCAACACCTTGAGCTGCATGTTCAAAACGCTCAATATCGCGATTAATTTCGGCGTACCAACGCGCAAGCTTTAAGCCAAAGGTTGTTGGCTCGGCCTGAACACCATGTGTCCGCCCCATCTCGACTGTATTCTTATATTTAAGAGCTTTTGCCGCAATCGTTTCTTTTAATGTAAGTAAGTCTTGACGAATAATTGCATCTGCCTGCTTTAGTAAGTAGCCTTGAGCCGTATCAACCACATCTGTTGAAGTCAACCCAAAGTGAACCCACTTTTTTTCGGGGCCAAGACTCTCAGACACCGCTCTAGTAAAGGCCACGACATCATGGTGGGTTACTTGTTCAAGTTCGGCAACGCGCTCTGGTGTAAAACTGGCATTTTTAGCGATTTTAGCCGCATCAGCCGCGGGAACTTCTCCCTCTTCACTCCAAGCATTAGTTGCCGCAACTTCAACCTTTAGCCATGCGGCATATTTATTTTCATCTGTCCAAATTTTACCCATTTCTGGGCGTGTGTAGCGTTCAAGCATCATTTAAATTTCCCATGGATTTTGCAAAACAATCGTTTGTTCACGATCAGGGCCAACAGAAACTGTCACTAACGGAATACCCACAATTTCCTCAATCCGCTTCAAGAATTTTTGTGCGTTTTCTGGCAAATCTGACCAAGTCTTCGCCTTAGTAATATCCTCCTGCCAAGCCGGTAATTCTTCATAAACTGGCTTGCAGCGGTAAAGTTCCTTGAGACTGGCTGGGTAATAATCAATCTTCTTACCGTCTAATTCATAAGCAGTGGCAATCTTAACGGTGTCAAACCCGCTGAAAATATCAAGCAAGTTCAGACTTAAAGCGTTAATCCCAGAAACACGCTTAGCATGACGCAAAGCAACAGAGTCGAACCAGCCAACACGCCGCGGCCGACCAGTAACTGTGCCGTATTCATGGGCAGTATCACGAATGCGGTCACCAGTTGCATCAAGCAATTC
Organism: Lactobacillus sp. ESL0680; assembly: GCF_029392855.1. NCBI lineage: Bacteria > Bacillati > Bacillota > Bacilli > Lactobacillales > Lactobacillaceae > Lactobacillus > Lactobacillus sp. ESL0680. The sequence continues at coordinate 1,644,861 of NZ_CP113945.1, forward strand.
CGTTGGAAATGGTCCAGCACCAACCCGTGTAGTATAAGCCTTGCAGACACCAATCACCGTGTGCAGCCGGTTAACACCCATCCCGATGCCACTAGCAAGCCCGCCGGAAATCGTATTAGATGAAGTGACAAATGGATAAGTTCCCTCATCAATGTCGAGCATTACACCCTGAGCACCTTCAAAAAGCACCTTTTCCTGATTATCAAGTGCATCGTTAACCAAGACCGATGTATCTGTAACGTACTTTTTGATCTTTTGACCATATTCGTAATATTTAGTAAAAATGTCTTCGAATTTAAGAGCTGGCTTACCATAGACCTTGGTAAACAAAGCATTCTTTTCTGCTAAATTGGCGCGCAGCTTTTCTTCAAAGGTATCTTTTTCGAGTAAGTCACAGACACGAATTCCAATTCTAGAAGCCTTATCCATATAAGTTGGGCCTATTCCGTTCTTGGTGGTACCAATCTTATTAGCACCCTTAACCTCTTCTTGATATTCATCTTGCTTGATGTTGTATGGCATGATGATGTGGGCCCGGTTGGAAATCCGTAATTTGCTGGTATCAATCCCATTTTTTTCCAAATTATCTAATTCTTCTAACAGAACTTCGGGATTAATTACCGTGCCGTTACCAATTACAGCAGCCTTGTCTGCCGCAAAAATACCGGATGGAATTAGCCGCATCTTGAATGTTTGACCATCAATTTCAATCGTATGACCAGCATTATTACCACCATTTGAGCGAACTGCATACGCAGCTTCTTTACTCAAAAAATCCGTAATTTTGCCTTTACCTTCGTCGCCCCATTGACTACCAACAACTGCCACTGCTGTCATTTTGTTCACCTCATAAAAAATATACAAATATCACAAAAATTATTCTAACAATTTATACGCTATCAGTCAAATTTAAATACGAATTATTTTTGCAATTTTAATTTTAATAGTTCGATTTTTATGTTGACAAATTTCAATAAATTGATTATAGTTACTCTCGTTCAGACAGATAATGAATTAGGAGTCGATTGAATTATGAGCAACTACTTTAGCATGGAAGCCTTTGACTATGATGACATTCAGCTTGTACCTAACAAAGGAATTATTAAAAGCCGTCACGACGCTGACACCAGCGTTAAGTTCGGAAACCGAACATTTAAGATACCAGTCGTTCCCGCTAACATGGAAAGCGTAATTAATGAAAAAATGGCTATTTGGCTTGCTAAAAATGGCTATTACTATGTCATGCACCGCTTTCAGCCTGAGAAAAGACTGGATTTCATCAAAATGATGCATGAACAGGGACTTTTTGCTTCAATTTCTGTTGGCATTAAAAATAGTGAGTATGCTTTTATCGATTTACTCGTTAAAGAAAATGTTATTCCCGAATACATCACAATTGATGTTGCTCACGGGCACTCCATATATGTCATTAAGATGATTAAGTACATTAAAGATAAAATGCCGGATGCTTTTTTGACAGCTGGTAATATTGCCACTCCTGAAGCTGTTCGCGAATTAGAAAATGCCGGCGCCGATGCAACCAAGGTCGGTGTTGGTCCCGGCCGTGCATGTATCACTAAGCTTAAAACCGGCTTTGGTACCGGCGGCTGGCAGTTGGCAGCTCTGAGAATGTGCAGTAAAGTTGCCAGCAAGCCGATTATTGCCGATGGTGGTATTCGTCACAACGGCGACATTGCCAAGTCCGTTCGCTTCGGGGCAAGTATGGTAATGATTGGGTCAATGCTAGCAGGTCACCAAGAGTCTCCAGGCAATGTTATTAAAATTAATGACAAGACCTACAAGCAATATTGGGGATCAGCTTCGGAAGTTCAAAAAGGAGCCTACCGCAATGTTGAAGGCAAGCAAATGCTGGTACCATTCCGCGGTTCAATTGCCGATACCTTAACCGAGATGCAGGAAGATTTGCAATCCGCAATTTCTTATGCCGGCGGCAAAACGCTCAATTCGATCAAGTTAGTTGACTACGTAATTGTTAAAAGTTCGATCTTAAGTGGTGACAAATAGTCGATCAATCAACTTTCTAAGTGAAACAACAATTTAAAGTAGCAATAGACTGCCATTTCCGATAAAATGGTAGTTGTCTCAGCACTGTTAGGTAGTCAGTGCTGAGATTTTTTATTTCCCAATAACGATATATCTATGCTATACTTAGGAAGTTGTCGCGCCCTTAGCGCAACTGGATAGAGTGTCTGACTACGAATCAGAAGGTTGAAGGTTCAAATCCTTCAGGGCGCATAAATATAATTCAATTTAAAAAGCTAGAAGTTATGCAAAACTTCTAGCTTTTTTGTTGCTCTATATATTTCTCTTGATATGATTCAAAGCACCAATTTTACCTATCTTATTAAATTTGGATACAACCAAAGACCATTTATCCGTAAAACATCGCGATACATCACTATCTGCTCTTCTTTACTAGAATGATTTACTAGTTCAGGAACATCTAGAGTTCCAACAAGATCAATCATTTTTATTTTATCTTCGGTATTAATTATTCTGTCTGCAATCATAAACAAGATTTGCGCTCTGCGAAGATGGCTAACCGAACTAATCAACGTTATTTTTTTGCTAAAAGATATTTTACGAGCTTGTTGCACCGAAAATAAGGCATTTTCAATCGTATTAATTGATTTGCTTTCCTTAAAAATTCGCTCAGGAGCTATTCCCCGATTAATTAACCATTTCTCCATCATGTCGGCTTCCGTTCGATAATTTTCGGGAATGCCGCCTGAAACAATAATATCAGAATATGGATTTTTAATTAGCAATTGTAATGCTAACTCCAGCCGTTGGTACAATATCGGGGGAATACTGCCATCTTTTTGCAAATCATAACCAAGTAAGACAAATAGATGCCCCTTCTCATAATTTTTAATTTCAGTAGTTACTTTTTTCTGCCTTATTTTTTCTAAATTAACAAAGTCTTGTATAAATTTTTCTGTGCGCTTTTTATCTAAAGACGTTAATTTGTTAAGAAGATCAGCAGAAAAGTCGCCTGTAACTAGTCCTAAATAGACATAACAGGTCATCAATGTACTATAATCATTCGCTGCTTTTTGCGTGATATTTTGCAATAATTCTAGAGATTGTTCAAGTTTATTATTAGTAATTAAAGTTGCAGCAAGATCAAGTTGATAATCCATATTAGTAGGGTCAAGTCGACACAATTCTTTAAAAATTGCTTCTAAAGTATCTTGATCGCCATTGATACTTACACCCTTGAAGAAAGTTTTTTCATTTTTCTTTAGCGCATTACCGTGTAAATAACAGTTTTTTGCCTCCGCAAGGAGTTTATCTATCTGTTTTTCCGTATTCATTCGAAAACCGATTTCTTTCTATTTAATAAATTCTTTTGACCTGGTATCGATCCCATATAGTATTATTTAGTTAAAATCACAAAATAAAAGGAAAAGTAATGACAACCATTAAAGAAATAGCCGAATTATCTGGATGCTCTGTTTCAACAGTATCCCGGGTACTTAATCATCATCCCTATGTCTCCTTAGATAAACGACAGAAAATTCAAGCCGTGATTCAAAAAACAGGTTATCATCCTAATCGAATAGCTCAAGATCTAAACAAGAAAAAAACAAACAGTTTAGGTGTGATTGTTCCTTATCTTGATGAACCCTATTTTGAAAAAGTAACAGCCGGAATTTGTCGAAATGCTATCAAGCATAATTACAAAATATCCATCTTACCAACTTACTACGATCGTAAAATCGAAATGAATTATTTCGAAGAATTTGCTTCAAAATTGTATGATGGCCTAATTGTTACTTCCAAAGCTAATGAGATGAGCGATATCTTGCCTTACATTAGGTATGGCTCCGTGATTTTTTGCGAAAAAATTGATTTTAATAATATTTCTTGTATCTACATTGATCGCAGCCAGGCTTTCAAAGAATTATTTAAATATTTCACTCAAAAAGGACTTAGACATCTTGGTCTAACTAGTGCACAAAATCAACACAAGAGCAGTTCCACTAAGCTATTATTTCAAATTGCCAAACAAGATTTTCCAGCCTTCAAGTTAAACCATGTTTTTGAAAATTGCGCAACCTACCAAGACGGCATTAATGCCGGAAAATATTTTATGAATTTTCCGGAAATTGATGGTATCTTTGCCAATGGTGATGAAATTGCTGCTGGAATTATTCACGCTTATCAAAAGGAAGGACTTCAACCACCTTTAATTGTTGGTCAAGACAATACCCTCATTAGTAAAATTATGAATTTTCCTTCAATTGATACTTATCCAGAAAAATATGGTGAAGAAATATTTCAACATTTTATTAAGAAAAATCCTGAGCATATTAACATTGATGCTAAATTCGTTAAACGTTAAATTTGCATATTAATATTATAAATTATGAAACTAATCCCAGAGCAAATACTTTTTTATTTTTAATAATGGTCAAATAACAAGTATAAATATATATTTATACTAATTGATTTTCATATATTAAATATTTGTATTACAATTATCCTTATTAATTACTTTGAGGTGAAATATATGAAATTAAGTAAAAAAATTATTGTTGGTTCGCTTGCTGGTATCCTTGCCTTAGGTACTGGAATACCTTTGTCTAACCAGAACATTTCCCCCGTAGCTGCAGCTACGACTACAAATACTAATACGCTAAAATTAGCCCATGGAGCCTATGTTTATAATAAAAAGGGTCAGCGTCTTGCTAAATACCGTGGCAGCCGGTATAACACTCATTTACGTAAAGGTACAAATGTTAGATACACTGGCTCAATTCAACCAATTGAAAAAGACAGCAAGCAATACTACTTGCTAAATGATGACAACTACAATCAATCATGGTTACCTTACAAAAAAATCAAGGGTAAATATTATTACAACATCGGTCATGGTGGCTATATTAACGCAGCTAATGTCAATGAAATTAACGGTCAACCACTTTATGTAGCAAGTACTACCGTTACAATTCACGATAAAAATAAATACGATAACTTTCCTAAAAAAGGACTATATGTTGGATCAGGATCTGATCGTATTCTTATTAAAACAGGTCAAAAAATTACAGTTGATCGTACTAGTACAATTCCTACCGGAAATTCAACATCAGTTGCTTATCGAATAGCTGGTACGACTGATACCTTTGTTATTACAAAATTTGTTAAAAATAAGCCTAGACAAAAGTTAGCTATTTACACCATCGATACTTATGTCGGCTTAAAACAAAATAGTAATGCCTATAGTATTTCATCGATCCTTAAACCGAAAATTACTAATAAAAACGTTATACTTGCCAAAAATGAAAATCTTCCCGTAATTAGAAAAATTTATGTTTGGGTACCTAAGGACAATAAAGCTGAATTATTTTATCGCTTAAATTATTACTCTCCTGAAGAATCTATTAATTACGAAAATGCAATTCAAAATCAACTGTTTTATGTTAAAGCAGCTGATGCGATTTACTTATCAGGTCCACAATTAACACCAGCCAATACTCCGGAAGAAGCTCAAGCAGACGCTAAAATTGCAACAGCAGCTGACAAACAAGATCTACAAAAATTAATTGATCAAGAAAAAACAATTACAGCTAGTTCTAACTACAAAAATGAAGACTACGTAAATACCTATAAAGCTCAATATGATGAAGCTTTAAAACAGGCTAAAGCTGTCAATTCTTCAACTTCAGTAAGCATTACTGAGGTTAAAGAAGCTGTTTGGTATTTAACTACACAACAGCAGGCTTTATTAAATGCTACAAAACCTGTCAATGGACGTGTTGAAGAAACCATGCCTGTCAACTAAATTTTTGTTTTGCCAAATTAAGTATACTTAACTTACTAAAGTGATATGTTCTGTACGTTCACATCACGTGCCGCAAGTTTGGTCGCTTGCAACATAAAAAAGACGCAAGAAAATCTTACGTCTTTAATAGCTGTATTACTTATGTAATTTGTCAATAATATCTTTGATATTGTTTAACACATCTTGAATTTTTGCAAACACAAGATACAGCATTATCAGAATGAGTAGATCACGCATACTCGTCACCTCATTAAAGAGAAGCCGGTCAACTTCTCAAGATGATGCACATTGCGTGCCTATCTATTTTACCAAACTATTTATCCATGTTATACTGTATTTATCAGAATGAAGTATCAAGCATACTTACATTACGTGCAAAGCAAGTTCGGTCACTTGCAACGTGCGGTGGCGATCCCAACAGGATCGCTTTTTTGTTATTCTCACATACCAATAATTCCAATTTTTGTTTTCTGATTTTTTCAATTTCACAATTAGACCAAACAAAAATAGCTCAGGACTTCCTGAGCTATTTTTGCAACTTTATTTGAGCAACGTTCGATGAGCTTCTTAAGAACTTGCTCTGTCTTGGTCAAGACTAAATAAAGCAATACTAAAGTGAATATATTTTGCACGTTTTTCACCTCCTTACTGGAAGCTAGTCAACTTCCTTAGATGTGCACATCACGTGCGTTTTTATTTTACCAAATTTATGCCATTATGGTATACTTAATTTACTAAAGTGATATGTTCTGTACGTTCACATCACGTGCCGCAAGTTTGGTCACTTGCAACATATAATAGCGATCCCAACAGGATCGCTTTTTTATTTTAAAATTTTATACAAAAACAGCCCAAGATTTTTTTGGGCTGCTTTACTGTAACTTTACTTAAATAATTTCAGTAATTTATCTAAAATATCGTTAAAGACACTTAAGATATTTTCCGTCTTAGCAAAAAGAAAGCACAGTAGAATAAGTAATACAAACTCATGCACGATAATCACCTCCTTAAAGAGAAGTTGACTAAACTTCTCAAGATGATGCACAGAGCATGCTTAATCAATTTACCAGATTTGCTTATCTATGGTATAATTTTGTAAGAATAAGTAATATATTTCGTCATGTACGGAACACAGCGTGCATGCAAGTTTGACCACTTGCAAGCCAGCTGAGCAGTCTTTATAGACTGCTTTTTTTATATTCGGATTTCTCAATCATTAAGAAGATAAAAATGTAAGTATAGCGATAAGTACTTATTTATATTACTAAATACAAAACTGCACAAAAAAAGAAGTCTTATAGACTTCTTTTTGAATAAATGAGTACGTTTTTTATTAGAATAATACTTTATAATTGTTTCTTAACCTACAGGAGTTTTAGTCATAATATTTTTTAGATTTGAAGTTGGCCAAACATCTGGATGTTGAGTTTCTGTTACACTTTTAACACTACATATTCTTAGTACCTAACCATCTACTTTAAATAAATGTGAGTATCCCAGTTTTCTATATCCTTTGATACTGTGTAGTTTTATTTTTTAATAAGAATGGTAAGATATAGTTTTTATACTATGTGTATTTACTTTGCTGGAATTATTAATAGCTAAGTCAGAAGCACCCATTAAAAATAATATTGGAGAAATATTTATGAACAATTCTATTTTTTATATATTATTAATTATCGGGATAACAATTTCTGTATATCGAAAACACATGCCTGATAATAATTATACAAAATATGCAGAATATTTAACTTATGCATTATTAACCATACTGCTTATTACTCAATTTATATTTATAATATTTTTTAATAAACTTTTTCTGCTTAATAATAGTTTATATGATATTATCTTGGCCATAATCCTACTAATATTAGCATGCGTATTTAAGCTTACTAATACTAAAAATAAGTATTCTAAACTTTTACATGAATTATCTAATCAATTTATTATAGTTGCGGTTATGCTGCTACTTGATGGCAATGCCGTACCGTTACTTAACTAAAACTGTTTAATTCTTAGGGCTAATTGTATACTTACAACACAAAAAAGAGTGAGTAAAAATAATTACTCACCCTTTATTTAATTTGCTAATAAGTTACTCGGATATTTACCAATCAAGAGTACTGGTGTTTCAGATAAATCATCATGCTTTAAAAACTGTTTTAATTGCTTAATTGAAGTATCAGCTATTTGCTTATTCTTGCCAGTTAATCCACTAGCTAACGTTTGAGCTTGTTCTAATAAAGCTGACGTAGGCTTATTATTGTCTTTAGCATCTATTGCACTTAGTTCAGCATTAATTAGCGGCTGCAAATCCTTATTAGATAAATTTTTGTTATAAATTCCGTTTATATAAGTTGTATAACCCTTGTATTTACCATTCTTGGAAACCAAATCAACTGATATTCCGTTTTTAACCTTTGTTAATTTTTTCACTTTAAACAGTGTATGTTGTTTCAAAATTTTTTCAAGTACCTTTTTAGTATAAGGCTTGCCACCTTTAGCTGCCGTATTTTTATAAAGTGCACCCTTATTGCTATTCGGTAATTCAAAAACATACCCAGCCTCAGCTAATTTTTTAGTCCAAGCTTTACTAGATAAACTGCTATTCGATACTAACTGTGCCGATACTTGGCTTTTACTTGTTAGATTAGCAATTGATAAGGTAGTCGTCATTAACAATGTGGTCAATATCAGTTTAAATGATTTTTTCATTTTAGTACCCTCACTCAAAAATATTTATAGATATATAATACCACTTATTTTGAAAGCGATTACCAAAATAATAAGATCATTCATCCCACCAATAACATAACAATCCCCTAATGAAAAATCTGTGTAATACCGATGCCTAATTGATGATCGCTCAGTTTTGGTGTCAATAATTCCCGATACAATTTCCGGCCGGCTGGCGATAATTGCTGTTTAATAGCAAGCGGCGTTAAACTACTCTTCATACTCGCAGCAATACTAGGTAAATATTCTTGTCTTTCTAACCGCTTTTTAGCAAGTGAAATAATCTCATATTCATCCATGCTCAAATTACTAGCCAAACTAGAATTAACTTTAGCCAATAAGTCAGCTGCTGCTTTTTTAGAGCCCATGATTAAACCACAGCTTTCATTCACACAAAAAATCCAATTCGTTATTTTCACAATATTATACAACGAAGATAATCAACTGGGTTTACGTATTAAAAAAAGAATTGAGTATCCACTCAATTCTAAGAAATATTTATTGCTGACGTGGCCGTGAAATCAAATACATCATCAGCGGCAAAATACAAAAGCCAAAAATCATGGCAACAATCGCCAGCCAATTAATACCAATCACGCGGCTATTAACTACGATTCCAAATTGTTCACGCCAATTATACTCGGCTAATAAAAAGATGACCAATAACACTGCAATCACCGGAATGATTAGATCAGTCCACACATTTTTATCAGCAGCCAAAATCTGCTCCTTGCTTTTACCATAATAAAACCGAATAACAGATAGCGGCACAACTGTAAATTCCAAAAAGCGGACAATTGCGCTCAACGTAATCAAATTTGTCATATTGTACTGAAAAGCCAAAGGAATCAAAACTGCCAATACAGCAGAAATAGAATACGTTCTGACGGGAAAGTTCCTTTTAGTCCGCTGCGTTAACTTTGGCGAGACCTGATGTTCCCGTGCCATTGCTTCCAAAATTCGCGGTGTGCTAAAGCTATAGGCAAAGTTGAGTCCCAACATCGAGATCAGTGCACCTACCAAGATTATATCGCGCAAAATTTCATTATTAAAAATTGCCGCTAAGGCTATCACTTGGTTAGTCTTAATCAACGCAGTAGGATTTAACTTCAAAGCAACTGTCAAGACGCCAATATAAACTACGGCAACTGCCAAGATTGCTAACGGAATTGCCCGCGGGAGATTTTTTTCAGGATTCTCCATGTCTTCTGCACCAGAAGCAACAGATTCAAAGCCAGTAAAAGCATAAAATGCGGAAACCACCGCCATGACCATGCCGCTTGTTGTCAAAGTTGGAATTACAGTATAACCATGAACAGTAACTTGATCCACAGCACTTAACCGATGCGACACCCCTGTTACCAATAATACAACGACACCCGCAGCAATTATTAGGACCAGCGTTAACAATTTACCAATTGTTGCCAAATTCATTACCCGCTTAATAATTTTTTGGCCAAATAAGTTAACAATCGTCACTAATAGTAATAAGGCCAGCAATCCTAACGTAACGTTACCTACATTGTTGGGATCACCACCACAAATCGAAATCGTTGATTTAGTAATCCCAACAGAGGCTACACCCCAAACAGCACTGGTCGCAAAATAACACGTCGTGCCAATATAGAAGCCGAACTTAGGACCAAACGCGGCCTTTGAGTACGCATAGGACGCCCCAGCCTTATTAACATATTTAGCTGCCGCCGCAAATGACATTGCCAAAACTGTGGCAACTAAAGCTGCCGCAAGGTAAACCAGTAGAGTTTTACTTCCAGCCTGCTTAACTACACTTCCAGGTGTTAAAAAAATTCCGGAGCCAATCATCATATTAATTGCAAGAAAAACCATGGCACTAAAGCCTAATTTATCGCCTGCTTTTTTATTTTTCATTTCTAATCCATCTTCCATACGTGGTTTGTAAAATTAAATAGCTATACTATTATATGAAATAATTGTGACAAACTCCATATTGTATATTGTCAAATAGCTAAGGCAGGTCTAAATCTCCCCAATAAAAAGCACCTCAAGCTTTTAGCTTGAGGTGCTTTAAAATCAAATTATTCAAAAAGGACACGGAAACTTCCGTGCCCTTTTATTAATTATCAAATCTTTAATCGATTGTCTGTACCCAGCCTTCAGGACCAGTCTTATCACCATATTGAATAGCAATCAGTTCATTGTACAACTTGGTCGTAACTGGGCCAGTCTTGTCTTCACTGTAAATGACGTGCTTTTGATCGTTATAGGTAATCGAACCAACCGGCGAAATTACAGCTGCCGTGCCCATTGCACCAGCTTCTTTCATGTTAAAGGCTTCTTCCAAAGTAATTTGCCGTTCAACAGGATTCAAGCCTTGACGTTTAGCAACTTCAAGCAGCGATTTTTTAGTAATAGAAATCAAAATTGACTCAGATTTTGGTGTTACAAACTGACCTTCTTGAGTAATACCGAAGAAGTTGGCACCACCAAATTCATCAACATACTTGTGTTCACGTGGATCAAGATACAAGCAATCAGCAAAGCCTTCCTTATGTGCTTCAACTGATGGCAGCAGGCTGCTGGCATAATTACCTGATGTCTTAGCTTGACCGGTACCAGCATAAGCGGCACGATCGTACGGACTAACTTTATAAGCTGCTGGATTTAGGCCCTTAATATATGCACCTACTGGTGTCGCAAAAATCCGCAAAGTATATTCCGTTGCTGCTGCAACTCCCAAAGCCTGCGAAGTTCCAATCATAAATGGTCGAACATAAAGTGTTGCACCACTGTCATATGGCGGAACGTATTCTTTATTAGCCAAAACAACTTCTTTAACTGCCTCAACGAACTTATCTTCAGGATATGGAGGCATTGCTAACCGTTCAGCTGACAACGCAAACCGATGGGCATTTTGGTCCGGACGAAAGAGATTAATTTTGCCATCTTTTCTACGATAAGCCTTTAATCCTTCAAAAATTTCCTGACCATAGTGCAAGACTTCTGCACCTTCGGAAAGGGTCACAGTCGAAGCTTCGACTAACTTGCCTTCTTGCCATTCACCATCTTTATACTTAGCTTCGTAACGATATGGCAGATCGCGATATTCAAAGCCGAGATTATTCCAATCAAGATCTTCTATCTTTTGTTTCATCAGAGTGCCTCCAATTTTTTAATCCTTGGGATAGATATGAAAACTCAAACCAGATTATTTTCATAATTATTTAATTGTTACCTAATTTAAACCATAAAGATACAGATGTCAATAGTAGATCGAAGCTTTACTACATATATACTAAAAAAACGTCACTTCCAAAAAAGTGACGTTTTCCACATTAAATTATTTCTCTTCTTTTTCGACTTTTTCAGCTTCAGCTTCTACTTTAGGATTAATATCCAATATTGCCTCGCCGTTCAAGTAAACATGCTGATTATCAGCAGTAAATTTAACTTCTTTAGTATCTGGTTCCTTCATCAATAATTTGGCAATTGGTGTTTCCAAATCCTGTTCAACTACCCGACGCAATGGCCGTGCACCGAACTTCTTGTCATAGCCCTTCTCTGCAAGATAAGCTTTCGTTTCATGTGAAACATCAACCGTAATTTTTCTCTTAGCAAGAACCTTGTCCATCTTCTTGAGGTAAATGTCGATAATCTTAGTCATATCTTCTTCACTCAGGGAGTTAAATGGCACAATTGCATCAAGCCGGTTCAAAAATTCTGGTCTGAAGTAAGCTTCTAGTGCCTTAATCATCTTATCATGGTCAACCTTGCCATCTTTAAGCAGATTATCGGAGAAGCCAGCATTAGAAGTCATAATTAAGATTGTATCCTTAAAGGAAACCGTTCTTCCTTGTGCATCCGTTAAGCGACCATCGTCCATAATCTGCAAAAGTGCGTTAAAGACTTGTGGATTAGCCTTCTCGATTTCATCAAACAAAATCAAACTGTATGGTTGATGACGAACTTTTTCAGTTAATTGACCACCTTCACCATAACCAACATAACCCGGAGCAGAACCAATCAACTTGTTAACTGCCATTTGATCTTGATATTCTGACATATCAAGTCTAATTAAGTGATTTTCACCACCAAACAACTGAATTGCTAGTTGTTTAGCTAATTCTGTCTTACCTACACCAGTTGGTCCAGTCAGTAAGAACGAACCAGTCGGACGATCATTATCCTTGAATACTTGCTTACGTGCAATCGCATCAGTAATAATATCAATAGCATTATCTTGGTCGATGACGGCTTTCTTCAGTCGTTTAGCCAAGTCAAGATTATGTTGACCCTCACTTGCATGCAATTCGCTCATCGGAATCTTAGTTCTTGCTTCAATTAAAGCATAGATATCTTGATCCGTAACCCTTGGAGTTGCAACATCATGAACGTGATCCTTTTTATCGGTCAATTCTTGAATTTGCTTCTTCAAATCACTAGCCTTAGCGTAATCTTCCTTTTCAGCGGCCTCTTTCTTTTCGTGTTCAAGGCGCTCAATCCGCTCCTGCAGACTAGCTTCATCTTCTGGAACTGTATCCAGGCCCTTCTTAGCACCAGCTTCATCCATTAAGTCGATTGCCTTATCCGGCAAATGCCGACCTTGAATATAACGCTGCGACAATTCAACAGCTAGGCGCAAAGCACTGTCGTCATACTTAACATGGTGATAATCTTCGTACTTCTTCTTTAAGCCTTCCAAAATTTTAACGGTCACATCAGCCGAAGGTTCTGGTACCTGTACTGGTTGGAACCGGCGTGCCAAAGCCGCATCATTTTCAATTCTGCGGTATTCACCAGTGGTTGTGGCCCCAATTAAGTTCAAGTCGCCACTTGCCAAAGCTGGCTTTAGGATATTTGCGGCATCCCCACTATTGTTTTCGGAGTCAGTTGAACCAGCACCAACAATGTTGTGCAGTTCATCAATGAACAAGATAATATTTGGATCCTTCTTAGCTTGATCGATGACCTTCTTTAGGCGCTCTTCAAAGCTACCCCGCAGGCTAGAGCCAGCAACCATATCATTAATGTTAACATCAATAATATGCTTATCCTTCATCTTGTCCGGAACATCGCCGCTCGCAATCTTTTGGGCCAGACCTTCAACAATCGCTGTCTTACCAACACCAGCAGGACCGACCAATACCGGATTATTCTTTTTCCGCCGGCTCAAAATTTCAATTACTTCTTTAATCTGCTCATCACGGCCAATTACTGGATCGTATTTATGTTCCTTAGCTTGTTCAACCAAGTCAACGCCAATTGGCTTCTCCTGCTTTTGTTCAGGACCTGCTGCCTGTCCCTGACCGTTTAAATTCTGTGGTGACAGATTCATGTTGCCTGAATAATGGATCGGAATTGAACCATTATTAGCATCACCCAAATTACCAAAGAAAGAATCATTTAATTCGTTAAATAAATTATCAAAATCATTATCAAAGTATGCCATTTATTAACACCCCTTATTGTAGTTTTCAATCTTAATTAGCACTCTAAACATTCGAGTGCTAATTTCTTTACATCCCAAAGTATAACAGGTTATCCACAAATAGCAAATTATTTGGCTCACTTTTTCCACAAATCACTAAATTCCTTAATCTTTACTTTGCTAAAACAAAAAAATGCCGATAAATCAGCATTTTTTTATAGCTTAATTATTTTTGTTTTGATACAAAGCATAATGCTTACGCAAATATTTGGCAGTCAGACTAGTCCCTGCTTGAGAAATATCCACAGGTCGGCCGCTAATAACAATCTTGCCTCCTTGCTGACCGCCACGGGGGCCCATGTCAATCATATAATCACTATTCGCAATCACATCTAGGTCATGTGTAATTGTAATAATCGTTGCCTGTTGGGCTAACAATTTTTGCAAAATATTTAACAGCGTCCGTACGTCATACGGATGTAAGCCCACAGTTGGTTCATCAAAAACAAATAGACTGCCCTTTTGCTTATGGTGCAAGTGACTAGTTAGTTTAAGCCGCTGCGCCTCACCACCAGATAAAGCCGGGGTTGACTCACCTAAATGCAGATAGCCTAAGCCCATATCATGCAAAGTAGTAACTGTTTGCCTAATTGCCGGCACTTCCGCAAACAATCCGTCTTTGAGTGCATCATCAACCGAAAGGGCGAGAACATCGGCAATACTCAAGCCCTGCCATTTAACTTGCAAGACCTTGGAATTATACCGGCGCCCGCCACAGACAGAACAGGTTTCGACCATATCGGGTAAATACTGAATATCAAGTGCAATTACCCCTGTACCACCGCAAGCTGGACACGCGCCTTCTTTATTATTGTAAGAAAAATGTGTCGCCTTGTAATTCAACTTTTTTGCCAATGGCTGCTTAGCGAATAATTTGCGTAAATTCGTCATGATATCAGTATAGGTCGCAACCGTCGACCGCTGATTTTTACCAACCGGGGCAGAATCGACGCTAACCACATTGGTAATACCACTAGCTGACAAATCTTTAACCCAAGCTGGTATCGCCTCATGGTTTTTTTGCGCCTTAAGTGCTGGTAACAGTGAATCAAGAATCATTGTTGTCTTGCCGGCACCAGAAAAGCCGGTAATTGAGGTCAGCCGCCCCACCGGAATCTGTGCGTGAACATCATGCAAATTAAACTGGTCAGTAACCGTAAACGTAATCTTGCCCTTGGCAAACAAGGTGGCTGCTTGAGCCTGTGGTCTAACTTGCAAAGGGGCATTTCCCGTTAAGTAAGGACCAATATGCGAATTTTCATCCTGCTTTATTTGCTCCGGCGTACCCTGAGCAATAATCTGGCCGCCCTGACTACCAGAACCTGGACCAATTTCAACAATCCAATCGGCGGCATTAATAATTGAAGTTTCATGGTCAACAACTATTAGAGAATTGCCCTGATTAACCAATTCGTGAAAAACATCAATCAACCCCGCCACATTATCCGGGTGCAGACCAACTGACGGTTCATCCAAAACATACAATACTCCCGTTGTTTCTGTTCTTAATGTTCGCCCCAACTGGATTCGCTGTAATTCGCCCGTTGATAAAGTACTGGCCTGCCGCGACAAACTTAAATAGTCCAGCCCCAATTTTAACAGTGGTCTAACCTGATGCAGCAATTCACCAGTTAAGTTTTTTGCCAATTCCTGCATATCTTCTGGCAATTCAGCCAAAATTTCCTGCATATAGCTACTTAGCTGACCTAAAGTTAATTGTTCTGCCGCCACAATATTTTTACCAGCAACTAATTGCGTCCAGCGGCTGGGATCAATCCGCGAGCCGTAACAGCGTGGACAAGTGCTGAACCGATAAAAAGCATTAATCCGCTCTAAGCCGCGTTCTGACTTAGTAGTTTTACGCGAATTCGCAACGGCATTATAGGCATTCTCATACAAAGCATCCAAGTGGTACACTCGGCCAGTCGAAGTCGGAACATCAATTGGAATTTTACGTTCCTCGCCATGTAAGACAATTTCCTTTTCTTCAGTAGTTAATTCTCGATACGGAATATCTGTTCGAACACCAAGTTCACGCGCAATCCGCCACATCCAATTACGCCCCGGAATTTGCCACGTCGCCACAGCACCTTGTTCTAGCGATAAATTTTCATCAGCGATAATCTTACTGTCATCAATCTGTTCAACTGTTCCTAGCCCCTGACATTGCTTACAGGCACCATCTGAGTTAAAGGCGAAGTCTTCGGCGCTAAAAGCATAAAATTTAACGCCGCAAGTTGGACAGATTATCTGGCCCATCTCTTCTCCAGTTAAGTCCATCGCCTGGGCAATTTTAATTGTTGGTGCCACTCGGTGCCCATTAGGACAGACTGGTGAGCCCAACCGTGAAAAAATCAACCGCAAAATATTAAAAATTTCGGTTACCGTTCCGACAGTTGACCGTACGCCCGGAACTGTTGGCCGCTGTCTTAACGCCAAAGCTGACGGAATATGCTTTACTTCATCAACAGCAGCTCGTCCCACTTGACTAATCCGGCGTCTGGTATAGGTTGCAAGGGAATCAAGATAACGTCTTGCACCCTCAGAATACAAAATTCCCATTGCCAAACTTGATTTTCCCGACCCACTAAGGCCCGAAATTGCGACGAACTGATGCAACGGAATATTGACATCAATATTCTTCAAATTGTTCACGCGTCCTCCACGCACCTCAATTTGAGTTGGCTGCTGTTGGTACTTCATATCATTCTCCTTTACTTATTTGGTCTTGGCTGGCGTTCTGTCTTTAACAAGTATTGTCTAATTAGTTGAACAACCTGCTTATTCTGGGGCAAATCCGAATGGTCAGCTTCTTTACCCGTCACCGTCATCGCTGTATAAGATTTAACCTGATTTTGAAAAATAAACTTAGCGGCCGCAACACTCGATTCAGGAACAATCCCGTCAGACTCATAATTTTTGCCGCCGGATAATGAATACACCCGCAAGTTCTTAGGTAATTTTGACCGACTCTTAATAAAATCAGCCAGCATTTGCGTGTGATTATCAATGTTGTTTTCCGTAAAATTATATGGCGTCCCCAAAGTCATTAAGCAGCTCATCTTTGTCTCACCGGAATAATCAGCATAATAATGTTCCAACCAGTAAGTCCAAATTAACCCACCATTAGAATGACCAAACGCCTTAAAATTGTTGAACTTATAATTGCTCATTAACGAGTCAAAGGCGATGTCCAGCCATTTTGTTTGCTTTTTAATATTAGCGTAACCGTCCTTGTTATTATCAAAGCCAATAATAATGAAGGGCTCCAAGTCATTTTTATTAATTGAACCGCTGTAGGACAATTTTCCTTGACGTGAAACGTTAACTTTTAGGACACTATGACGATGCAGCGTTGTTTTATTCAACTGGTCAATTAGCTGGTTAAACCGTTCAGTCGTCGCACTTGATCCCGGCACCATAATAACCGGTGACAATAACGACTTACTCCGCTCGGCGCGGGCATTGTTGGACTTTTTCATCCAGCTATATCCTGGAATCGCCAGTAAAATTAAGATGACTACCAATAAGAGTAACCATTTAAGATTCTTATTTTTGCGCATTAATCGCACCTTCCTGCTCAAGATTTAGCTGCCGCTCGATTTTTTCACCAATCTTAATTACTGGAAGCAATAGACAGACATCCAATATAAATAAAATTATTGGGAAAATTAACGCGACCCAATCACCGTTGGTTCCAAAAAACGGAATCAAAATCCCTGGTGTGCCCTTCAAAATTGGATAAACGCACACTGGCAAAATATGGAGGCTAATTGCACCCGCTGCAAGTAGCATATTAATCAGCGGCAATAGTACTTCCGGCAAAATAAATAACGGATTTAGAATCAGCGGCATGCCGATGGCAAAACCCAATGTAGAGCTAAACGCTGCTGGCAGCAAACTAAACAAGGCCAGTGTTTCAATCTCACGATTTTTCCGTCTAAGGAGAATGACCACAATAATTGCCAGCACAATACTGGCACCCCCCATCGCCCCATAGCTATTAATCAGTGAGCTGCCCAAGAACTTATACGGCACATTCCATGAATTGCCATGATGAAGCGCGTAGGTCAGATTCTCTGCCGTATAAGCATTATTAATCGTCCCCGAAATCGAACGCAGCGGATAGCCAATGCCCAGCCAGCTTAACAGCGTAATTACTACCGATAGCAGCATGACCTCAGCCAAATTATTAGTTGTTTGCACCCGGCTGATAAGTTCATTAAAGCTAGCAGAATTTAACGTTTTTAGCTGCAGTTCATAAATAATGACACCAAAAACAATACCTAACATCAATGACACAGCCATTGGCAGCATACTTATCCATGCCCGGTGCCGAATTCCCGCGGTATTTTCACTTTTAACAGATAAACACTGTCTACCTAAAAGATGAAACACTTGGCCCACACAGTAGCCAACAATTAGCGCAATAAAAACACCGTCCACTTGCAATAAGCCAGTCGTAAACGGCATGCGGTTATCTCGCCCGCTGCTTGAAGCATACGAGCAAAACAAAATAACTAACACGGCAGCTAATCCAGACATTGTTGAATCCCGATGATAAATTTGCGCAGTATAACGGGCCATAAAATAAGCGGCATAAACCCCAAAGACGCCAAAAGTTATCTGCACCATGCCGCGAGTTACAAAAGATCCGGCATACCATAAATGATCTATTAAAATTTTGTCCAAACCAAAAATATTGTAAATTAATCCATTCGGCGAAAATACAAGATCAAACAGCAGTTGAAAATATGAGCCCAAAACAGCGATCGGCATTAACATTACCAACGTTTTTTGTGCTGCTTGGAAAAAGGAACGCTCCCGCAGCCATGCCACAATTTTTGCAGAAAAATCAATCATCATTTACGCCTTTACTTTTATACTAACCAGAATAAACTAGCATTTAAATATCTATCCATTCTAAGTTTACCAGCTTCAGCCAATATATGGTTTTTTAACAGTTAATTTTAAAAAATGCTATAATAAACGTGATTGTGAAAGGTGAAAAAATGAGTAAAAAGAGAATTGAGTTAAACGAAAAAACAGAAAAATTGGTAGAAAAATATCTTGATATTAACGAATCTGATATTAATGAATTGACCAATAAGGCGCTGGAGTCTTTTCTTGTTAATCATCTTAGTGCCAGCCAAGTTAAGGAAGCTTTACAAGAAATCGACGGCGTCAGTGGAGCAAGTACTAAATATTCTGAACACTTATTCCAAAATAGCATCGACGACTTAAACAGATTTTAAAAATTGAATATCTAAAAAAGCAGGAGTTTACCTCCTGCTTTTTTATTATTTAAATTGATTACCCGCCAAATTACGGTAAAATTCTGCCCTAGTTGTTTGAACATACGGCGCCAACACTAACAAGCCAAGGCTAACACACAAGCCAACTGTTACTGTACTAGCAAAAATTTGAAAAAGTCCTGTTGCCTTAACCAAAAAAGAAAAAACAACACCTAGCAAAATTCCTATTCCACAAAGAAGCACATACCAACCCATAAAACTTAAATCAAGAACAAATAATTCCCACTTGTGTCCTGCCATCAACCGTTTACTAGCAGTGATACCAGTAGTAAAGCTAACATGTTGACCGCTATCCACCATGTCCTTAACAATATACGGCGTCATTGCGTAAGAATAGCTCTTAATTAGACCGGGGATAATCAGCAATAAGCCCCACAAAAGCTCAAAAATATTTTGCAGCAGATAATTTAAGAATTCTGGGATAAAAAGATTATCATAAAAGGCTGAAAAAGCTGACTTAACAGCATTTTCCCTACGACCATCACATAAATTTAAAAAAGTTACGGCATAACTTAATGCAAAAAAGCCAATAAAAATTGATAAACAAATTTCTAACAGCCAATGCATTTGAAACTTATAATCCAGTCCCGCAAGATTACCCCGCACAGCAAATTGCATATAACTGGGACTAGAAGCAATTACGTTAATCAGCGAGATAATCAAGACTATGGCAACCGCCCAGCGCCAATTACCATGCAATTTCTTTTTTGCCTCTGCTTTTAATTCTGCTCTGGTCATAATTGTGCTCCTTTTATTAATATAAGCACATTATACACTATTCATTAGCAAGTCAGCATAATTAATTTTAGGTATCAAAAAAGCCTAGTTCCACCAACATTAGAACTAAGCTCACACAGTTTTGTGTCGCTATTACTGACCACATATAGAAGCTAGCATTTTCGCTACCGGAGAAAATGAATACTTTCCTATAACGACACAACAAGATTTTAGCATGCAATCTGGCAAAAGACAAGGTTTAACCTGTTATATTTTCACTACCAGACTTCAAACCAATCAACTGTGCCATGATTTGATTGATTCCTGCTTTCAAAATGGCAAACTGACCACTATTAGTTCGGTTAGACTGAATAATCATCATCGTTTTGCCATTATCGGTGCTGCGCACAAAGGTATAATAGCCCTCACCAGCACCATTAGCAGTTTTAAGATTGTACTTAACATTATTATACAGCCCGCCATTATAATATACTGGCGGTCCAGCCGCATACAACAGTTTCCGACTCTTGTTTGTTAAAATGTTCCCAGCCAAAATATAATGCATTACTTTAGCAATATCTTCGTTTGACATTACAACAGACCCAGCACCAAGCTCATTACGGGCATCGCGCAAAGCTGTTTTGTGCTTAACCACAAGGTAGCGCCCATCGCGATAAACCATCCCTGGTACCAAACCACTAGTAATAATTTTTTCTGACTTTGACCACAAGAATGCCGTATGCTTTAACTGCAGCGGCTTAATGTAGCTTTCCCGGAACAATTGCTCATAACTCTTGCCAGTAATCTGCGTCATAATACCGCATAAATAAATATAGTTAAGTGAGCTATAATGCCATTTACCTAACATATCCGCGGTAAACATTGTTTTAGCAGCATCATGATTGATATTACTGTTATCAGAGACAAAATGTTTTTGTCCCAGCTTGGCTCCAGGCCGCAGGTCAAGACCAGCTGTCATTGACAGCAGATTTTTGATTGTTATCTTTTTGGCTCCCGGAATTTCCGGATAAAACTTACTAAGATGATCGTGTAAACTTAAGTTACCCTTTTGCACTTCGTGCATTACCATTGCCGCGGTCATCGACTTTTGGACAGAATTAATTAAATAACTAGTGTCAGTCGTGTTTTCTGTAGCATAGTCCAGCAAAGTTTTACCATTTTTAATTACTAAAACAGAGCCTTTTATTCCCAGAGCATCAATTTTCTGGCGCACTAATTGTCTTTTAAACTTTCCTTCTGACTTGTATCTAGAGGCGTTCTATTCGTTACACTAATCGCATATGGCTTGTTTTGCCATTTTTTGGTGTAAAAATAGTTGTGAATATTATAGTTATAAGGCAAGTTAGCTTTCGCCATGAACGGCTGAACTGCTTGATCGACTGCAACCCAGCCGCGCCACCCAAGGTGAATCGTATCTTCCATAAAGTACTTTTGCCCGCCGCGTTTTGATAAATCTTCAACATTAGCAAAACCTTGACTAGCAAGTTGGTACTTAATCTTCGACACTGACTTCTGGTACATCTTTTGCGATAGACCAGTATAGCTTGACCACTTATGATTAATCGGCGGTATGATAAACAACACGTTGGTATGTTGTTTAGCAAACTGCTGCAGCATTAATTCAAAATCGCTGTATTCAGCTGATTTAGTATAATCAAATTTACGTTGACTGTTCTTCAGCTTACGCAAATTCTTCTTATCTAAACGTGCTCTAAAGAAGCTGTTATTAATCCCAAACGGATTGGAATTAGTATGTGCTGCTGCTTGCTCATCAGCAACTCGTTCAAGTCCAGCAACTGAATATTGGTCAGGCAACAATTTAGCACGTTCGTTAATTTTTTGGATGCGATCACGCAGTTGGAATGTACTGAAGAACTTGTCTTCCGTATTTAGCATTCGACGTTGATTTTCCAAAATAAACCGCTGGGTTCCGCTTAATTGCTGACCTTGAGCAACCTTACGCATCCCCGACTTAATTTCGCCTTTTACTTCCGGCATCTGCAAGAATCGTTTAGCCGCATACCGATTGGCAACGGTATTTTTCTTTACTCCCAATAAGAAATTGCAAGCCTGCAGCGGTGAATAATACAAGGTAAACGCATTCGGGTCCTGACCCTTTTTCGTAAACCACTGCGGCGAGATAATCACCACCGCCTTCTTATTCTTTAATTGCTCCGCTGTTCCCTGCATCCCTAAAAATTGGGCCAAAGATTGACTACCAGGTCCACCAAGCAGAAACGGCCGGTAATTACGGTGATACTTTTCAGCTAAAACACTTGGGTGCAGCGGGTCCATTCGCGACAATTCACTTGAACCGTAAAAGGGCACATAACCCTCATCAAAGGCATTTTGCTTCATTCGCGAGCCTTTAAAAATGGTTGTCGTCTGTGAATTAGCTGCCTGATAAATCGAACCTTTTGAAAAAGTTCGTTCCCATGGCAGTAACAAAATCACCAAAAGCAAGATTATAGCGCAGAGAACCGGGCCAAAAATCTGCCACAGTCGGCGTTTGTTATTCATTTTCTAAATTTTCCACCTTTGCCACAATCTTAGCTGGCGTATCCCATTCAGTTCTATCAAATTCTGAAACAGGAACATCAATATCAAACTTTTCTTGCAGACTGAGCAGCATTTGCACGCTGGCCATTGAATCCATCAAGCCATTAGAAAAAATGTCTTCGTCCATTCTGTCTGACAAATCTTCACCAGTTAAATCTTGTAAAATTGCTAAAACTTCTTTTGTAGTATCCATTTTTATACCCCTTAAATAAAACTATCCGTTACTTCCAGCCAAACCATAATTGACTAAGGAAGCCGGAGAAAATCAAGAAACTAAAACAAACAACGTTAAATGTTAGAAAAATTGCAAACCATTTTGTAAATTTGTTCGACGGAATTTGTCCTTTATGTTTCTTTTTAAATCTAATCCAATAATCGTTAATAATAATTGCCGTTGCGTGGAATGCACCATAAACAATGTAGTACCACGTTAAGCCGTGCCAAAAGCCCATAATTAAGAATAATAGGAAGTATGACACTTGTGACAGTCTAATGCGATTTTTAAACAGCTTCTTCTTCATTGCAAAGAAGGTAAACCGCATATAAATGTAATCACGGAACCAGAACGACAGCGTCATGTGCCAGCGATTCCAGAATTCCTTGATATTTTGCGAAATAAACGGCTTATTAAAGTTCATTGGTGTATGAATTCCCATAAAGTAGGAAATCGCTACAGCAAACAATGAGTACCCGGCAAAGTCAAAGAACAAGTACATACTGTAGCAGTACATATAAGCAACTAGCCACCAGGAAAGCTTTAACCCACCAGCAGCATTACCGGCAATTAATGCCGATTTACTGATAATCGGCAGCCAATACGTCCCGAAAAACCAGCCTAAAACAAACTTGTAAAGGAACCCTTGGAACAAATAGCAGACAGCATGTGCTAAATCATCGACATATTGCTCACGCTTTGGTGCGATATCACATTCTTTAGCAAACCTGCGGTAACGATCAATTGGACCTGACGAAATCGTCGGGAAGAACA
Organism: Lactobacillus sp. ESL0680; assembly: GCF_029392855.1. Taxonomy (NCBI): domain Bacteria; kingdom Bacillati; phylum Bacillota; class Bacilli; order Lactobacillales; family Lactobacillaceae; genus Lactobacillus; species Lactobacillus sp. ESL0680. The sequence continues at coordinate 1,668,473 of NZ_CP113945.1, forward strand.
ATAGAAAACGCAGGTATGTCCCAAACTTGACTTCTTTAATTGCACCATCGCGAATTTCCATAATGACTTGTACGGTCTTAAAGGTAATATAAGAAATACCTAAGAATGCAAGCACACCGGGAATTTTAGCCTTCGGAAATGCCGTTTGAATTTTCACTAGTGCCAGTGGAACAATTGCCAGAATTACCGCTAAATAAAAGACCCACGTCTTATTTTTGCCAACCTTGCGATAATGCAAATAACCATAAGTCAGCAGTAATTCAAACACTAGATAAATCAGTAGGCTAACACCTTGTTGCCACTTAGTACCATCAAAAATCAGGAACAGAAAAACTAACGAGAAGATAACCTCATAAGTTTTCAGTCGGTGACCATAATACAAGCTGACAATCATCGGTAATAAACCAATAATCAAATAAATAAAATACTGCGGATTCCCATAAGGCTGTAAGTTAATGAAGTTCACTACTCATTAACCTCCTTAATTACAGCTTTAATGTCTACCTTACCATTTTGTGAAACCGGCAATTTTTCCCGGTAAACAAAACGTTGGGGAATCATATATGGCATTAAGCCAGCAGCTAAATCATCTCTAATTGCCTTGGTGATTTCTGCTTCTGAATATTGCTCTTTAACGCCATCTTTTAACTCGATTTCGGCAACAATCTGCTTAACCGTGTGATCCTTATTGTATTTTGGTGCAGCAACACCGTGGTCAACGAACTTATTTTTGCCAAGATAATGGTTAATTTCTTCAAGCTCAATTCTATAGCCGTTGAACTTAATTTGAAAATCAATTCGGCCACGGTAAAACAGCATATCCCCATCAAAGAAACCTTCATCTCCAGAACGGTGACTCATGTACTTATCAGCAGGATCCTTGAAGAAACCCTTAGCCGTTTTTTCAGGATTATTCATATATCCCTTGGAAACACTCGGCCCTTCGATGACAATCTCGCCTTCATCTGGTTCATCGCCCTTAGACTTATCAATCGTAATCCGCGTATCTTCCTTAACCTTACCAATTGGCAAACGATCATACTTAGCTAGCACATCGTCAGTAATTTCAACTTGCGTAACGGCAACTGTTGCTTCAGTTGGACCATAAGTGTTGAAAATTTTACTATTCGGAAACTTTTTGCGCAACATTGCTACTTCAGTATGTGGCAATTCCTCGCCGCAAAATAGGAAGTGCGTTAAATCTGGATGGTGCGCGCCATCAAATGTCTTGTCTAAGAAACACATTTGTGCAAACGAAGGCGTTGATACCCAAACGTTAAATTGCAATTTAGGCATTGTCATAAATAATTGGGCAAAGTTTTGGGTTACATCATGCGGCAAGACAACCAGTTTACCTGCACCAACAAGTGCTGGATACAGACTCATGACAGAAAGATCGAATGAGTATGGTGCTTGAACCAAAAAGCTTGGATGTTCAGGCAACGCAAAGTCATTCATTTCCCAATTAACAAAGCTCAACAAGTTATCATGACTAATTTGAACTCCCTTTGGTTTACCACTGGTTCCAGAAGTAAAGATAATGTAGAAATTATCATCACCTTCAACAAAGTTAGCTGGATCAATAGTAAACTCGCCATCTTCAACATCACTTGGATGAATAACTTGTAATTGAGCTAGATCAATTATCGGCAAATCATCAATTGCCAAGACAACTTGCGCTTCTGATACTTCCTGAATCATCACTAATCGTTCCGCATTAGAATAACTGGCAATTGGAATATAAGCATGTCCTGACTTAACACAGCCTAAAAAGCTGGCAACCATTTCAAATGTTTGTCCGCCCCAGATCATAATTGGACTATGTTCTGGGATATTCATACTCGCAATTTTGTGTGCCCACGCATTAGAGCGCCGCATCAGATCGCCATAGGTATTAGTTTGACCGAGATAATCATAAGCAATCCGGTCTGGATCAGCTGCTGCAATCTCGTCAATTTTCTTAATTATGTCTTTAATCATATTAGTAACACCACCTTAAAATTCGTCGTAAATAAAGTGAACCGAAGTAAGGCCGCTATATTGATACAAATAGATTAACGCTAGCAAAATAGCGCAGTAAATAATTGTTGTCAGAACAAACTTCCCTATTCGTTTGCCCCGAGAATCAATTTTCTCTTTTTTATCCATATATCTCCCTCAATAACAATAAATATACTAACAACCATATTACTACATTTGGCAGTCAGCCCCATCTTAGCCTAGTAGATTTTACTAAATTTAAATATTTTTCGCCGTATACCGATCACTCATTCAACTTGCGGCAGTTTCGGTAAGCAAAACACAGTGGAATCAGGATGATTAACGAAATAAATATCAGAGCAAATACCAGTAAAAATACCATATTGCGCAATTTTCCCCATTTTGCGCTGTTTGCAGTTGTTAAAAGAAATATCGCAAACACAACAGTAATAATTAATTCTGCTAAAATTAGGCCGGTATAACTTCCCAGGCCAAAATTACTGGCAAGCTGCCAGAGGTAAAGCCACGCTGAAGCCGGCAGTAAGCATAACCACCCCGCAAAGCGTAACCAAAAAATGATTTTTTTATGATAATTCTTTTGTTCCATTTCTTTCCTTAATTGCCTATCAGGCAGTAATCTAACATCAAAATCAGTCTAATTATAACAAGCATCAAGCTGGCAAACAATTTTTTAATAATTAAAAAAATGTTCTATTTTTTAAATTCGTCACACTTTTTTCATATTTACCAGTTATACTAAAAGAGTAATAAACAAGGATTAAAAGCCTCGTATATTACAACTCAACTTTTTTGTTTTTCATTCATACTCCTCCAAGTATAAATAATGAACAAACCGAAATGACTTATAAGTCAATTTCATATCTATCCCTTTCGACTCACGTGTGTTGCGTGAGTTTTTCTTTTGCCTTTAAAAGTTCTAAAGGAATTCTTTACTATTTCATAAGATTTTTGCCACGCTAACTTCATAATTTATGTTTATTATTTAAACTGTAGCAAGCAAGTAAGAAAGCCTGTTACATACTCCCACTTTTTTATTTCATTCATTCTTACTCCTTCAAAGTAGATGAAAACTAACAGGCTCGCAATTTGCGAGCCTTTTCCCTTATATAGACGAAAGGCCTATTTATGTTCTCACCCGCAATCAAGCATTTAATTCAAGAAAAATCTGGTGCATTTCTTATTCCTGCATCAAGAGTTGCCTTTGTTTTAGATGATAATCCGCTCTACCATGCGTTTTTAATTTTAACACGAGTCAAATATTCTAAAATTCCTGTTTTAGATAGTCAGAATCACGTTGTTGGTCTTCTCAGTTTAGCAATGATTACCGATAAAATGATGAGGACCGATGAAATATCGCTTGAGCCACTATCAGAATTAAAAGTTCGCGACGTAATGCAAACGGATTTTGACAAAATCAACTTTACACAAACTACTCTAGAAGTGCAGCTGCATTTATTAGTTGATAATGCATTCTTGCCCGTTATTGACGATCATGACGTTTTTCAAGGTCTCTTAACAAGGCGCAAATGGATCAAAGCATTTAATTACATTGTTCACAATTTCGATGAAAAATATACTGTAACTCCAAAAATAAATTGCTAATTCTAACTAATATCCTTAAAATAATTCAAATTATTTTAAGGATATTTACTTTTTATATTCACTTTTTAATAAATTGTACTATAATAAATTTAAGCAAGATAAATTTGTATTTTTGCCGTGTATAAGCCGTTTTAATTAATTTTCTGTTAATTGATTAATAATATATAACTGTTATTTTTAGATATAATAAGTTGCATTTGATCGGTGAAAGAGAAAAGATCACTAATTAAATAACAACTAGTGTAAAAACAGAATAGGATGATGTTTACGATGCCAAATAAAACGGACACAAACAACCTAACTAGTTTAATCAATGCAATTATTAGGGAAAATTCATATCCTCGCGGCGCTGAATTATCAGTACAGGAAAGAGAAGCATTAATTTTCAAGCTTAAGAGATTAAACAATACTTCCGATAACTTTGATGAAATTTTACGAATCATCAATGCCTTTTATAAAGATAGAATTGCCCGGCGGTTAAAGTCACTTGATGTTAATTCTTCCTTAATTTTTGAAATGTTGCAACATGAAGTAGTTTCAGCTACTAGACTCCATGCCCTTTTGCTGGATTTGGCTAAGCAGGAACATTTTTCAGCTGAAGGCGTTAAAAAAATTAATCATTATTTTGCCGAAACAAATGATTACGGTGATAATTCTGATTATATTACGATGTCTTCACTCGACGTAATTGATGCAATCAGACGGGCAAAATTAGGATACTTAAAATCTACTTCTCAAATATCCCAGTGCACCCAAGAGACGCATGTTCATTGTGCTTCAAAATCTACTAATAAAAAGCAGCAAAGTAATAAAATTATCAGATTAAGTGACTATTAGATTAGGCAAGAGATAACTACTCTTGCTTTTTTATTTCCCGGGAAATATTTTTTAAATCTTTGACTAGCTATAGTGACGTTTTAATTAGTGTTAGAATAAAGCTCATACAAACATTTTATTAGTGGAGGATTATATTAATGAATTTAAAACGACAATGGAAATTTATCCTTGTACTTGTTGCTGGTGTAATTGGTCTTATCTGCCAATTCGTTTTAAAAACAAAAAGTTTATTTCAGATCGGTACTTTACAATTTCCTATTCAAACAATTTTAATCGATATTATTGGGATCATGATGGCAATTTTCTTATTAAAGGAAATTGTTAATGACTTCCAGACTGGTCGTTATGGTGTCGATATTCTCGCTGTAATTGCAGTTGTTTCAACCATTTTAATTGGTGACCAATGGGCCGAATGGATGATTTTAGTGATGATGACTGGTGGTGAAACCCTTGAAGATTATGCCACTGGTCAAGCAGATAAGGAACTACGTTCCCTATTAAGTAATTCCCCAAGTATTGCTAATAAAATTGTCAATGACAAACTTGTTTCGATTGATGTTGACCAGTTAAAACTTGATGATCACGTTTTAATTAAACCCGGTGAACAAGTTCCTGTTGACGGCAAGGTAATCAAAGGAACATCCAGTTTTGACCAATCTTCATTAACTGGTGAATCTGTTCCGGTTGATAAACAGCCCGGAGACGAACTAATGTCAGGATCAATCAATGGTAGTGACGCTGTCGAAATGATTGTTACCAAAAAGGCCAGCGATTCCGAATACCAAACAATCGTCTCCTTAGTTAAATCTTCACAGGCCCAACCAGCAAAATTTGTTAAAATGGCAGATCGTTATGCCGTGCCATTTACTGTTATCTCCTTAATTATTGGAATTGCAGCTTGGGTTCATTCGGGCAATCCGGTTAACTTCGCCGAAGTTATGGTTGTTGCCTCTCCTTGTCCATTATTAATCGCGGCGCCAGTTGCCCTAGTTTCCGGCATGAGTTCAATGTCCAAGAATCATATTATTGTTAAGTCAGGTCCAACTCTCGAAAAATTGGCTACGGCTAAGACTTTTGCCTTCGACAAAACTGGTACTTTAACAGAAAACCAATTGGTTATTGACGCAATCGTTCCTTCTCCCGATAGCAAACTTGATAAGGAAACTCTTCAAAGCTATGCTGCTAGTGTCGAACAACAATCAAGTCATATTATTGCTAATTCTTTGGTTGACGTCACAAACAAGCGGCTTTTGAAGCCTGCTACTAATATTAAAGAAACAACCGGTGAAGGAATCAGCGGCGAAGTTGAAAAGCACAACATTAAAGTCGGTAAATTAAGTTATGTTGCCCCTAATGAAAAAATTAACGCTGTTAACTCTACTGCTGTTTATGTTTCAATTGATAACCAATATGCTGGCTACATTACTTTCAAGGATCAGTTACGACCAGAAAGTGCCGCAACAGTTGCCCGCTTAAAGCGGCAAGGCGGTGAACATATCATGATGTTAACCGGTGACCATCAAGATGTTGCCGATAAGATCGGTAATGAAGTAGGTGTTGATGACATTCGCTCTGAGCTTTTGCCAGCACAAAAAATCCAGGCAATCAAAGAGGTCCCAGAAGAAAATCGCCCAGTTGTAATGACCGGTGATGGTGTTAATGATGCCCCTAGTCTAACCGCTGCCGATGTCGGTATTGCCATGGGTGCTAAAGGTGCATCAGCTGCTAGCGAAAGTGCCGATGCAGTTATTATGGTCAACGATTTATCTAAAGTTAACGATGCTGTTGCCATTTCTAAACATACAATGAAAGTAGCAAACGTTGATGTTTTGACGGCCATCAGTATTGTTATCATTATTGAATTAATCGCCTTCACAGGTGTAATACCTGCATTCTGGGGAGCTATCCTGCAGGAATGCGTCGACATGATTTCTATTAGTTTGGCATTGCTGGCCAAAACCAAACCGAAAAATCCTAAACAAACAGGTTTAGTTGCAGATAAATAAATTTTAAGTTACACTCTTGTTTAATTAAATACTTTTAGTGGTTGGAGTTTTATTACCAAAATAAAAACTTTCAAGATTTGCTCTTTTGGGTCAAAGAGCTGCTTGAAAGTTTTTTTGTTTATTCTAAAGAAAGGGATACTATGACTTTTTTGGGAGAATTAATTTTAATCTTATTTAGTTCAATCATCCTCGGACAAATATTTACACGGTTAAAGATGCCAACAGTTATCGGACAGCTGATTTCGGGAATTTTACTTGGACCCGCCCTACTTAACTGGGTCAAGCCAAGTGATTTAATCAGTCTTTTTTCACAATTCGGGATAATTTTATTAATGTTCTTAGCTGGATTAGAAAGTGATCTTGGCCTGCTTAAAAAATATTTCAAACTAAGTTTTACCATTGCTGCAATTGGCGTAATTTTGCCGATTACATTTATTGGACTGGCTAGCTATTTATTCGGCATGTCGATACTGGAAGCAATTTTTATTGGCATTGTTTTTTCTGCAACTAGTGTCTCGATTTCTGTAGTCGTCTTGCAAGAACAAGGTCAGTTGCACAGCCGCGCTGGAACAGCAATTCTGGGTGCTGCCATTGTCGACGATATCTTAGCCGTAATTGTGCTTAGCATTTTCACAGCATTCAGTCATTCAGGAAAAAACAGCGGTCCGACTACTAATCTTTTCTTAAATTTTGCCTTGGAAATTGGCTACTTTGGCTTTATCTGGCTAATCTATCGACTGACACCAAAATTAATGCAGCTTGCAAGCAAGATGACAGTTAATCATGCAAGCGACATTGCCGCACTAATTCTTGTTTTAACCCTAGCTTGGAGCGCTAATTATGTGGGGTTATCAGATGTTATCGGTGCTTTCTTTGGCGGCCTTGCTCTTAGACAAACTCCACAACACCAAAAAATCGAACACTCTATTGATACCATTGGTTACGCCGTTTTTATTCCTGTCTTTTTCGCCAATATTGGCTTAGCAATCACCTTTAGCAGTTTTAAGCAGGACTTAGGCTTCATCTGTGTGCTAACTATTTTGGCAATTATTTCTAAATTTTGGGCGGGAAAATACAGCAGTGAACTTTTTGGTTTCAATAAAAATGAAGGCAATATTGTAGGCGCAGGTATGATTTCCCGGGGTGAAGTAGCCTTAATTGTTGCCCAGCTTGGTCAAAGCAGCCATCTGTTTCCGCAGAATATTTATTCCAGCCTAATTATCGCAGTTGTTATCACTACAATTTTATCGCCATTTATTTTAAATCACTTCATTAAAAGTGAAACACTGTTTAACAGATAAGGCAGCGAGTTATACAACATATGCGTTAGAATCGAATACCGCAAATCCTTAGTTGTCATGTAAACCCAGGCTAAAATGCAGCCCAAGACCCAATAAATAATAATAAATTTGGTAATGCTCGGGTCGTGCATGTAGGCAAAGACAAAGCCGCTGCAAACAATTCCCAACCACTTATTTATCCTAGTTTCTTTCATAAAAAAGGTATTGAAAAACAGACCCCGAAAAATTGTTTCCTCACAAATTGGCGCAATTATGCAAACCATCGGGATGAATAATCCTCCTGCTTGCAGTGAAATTTTGTCTAGCGTCGCCTGATTAGCTGACGTACTTTTCGTCATTCCTAATAAAATTTGTAATGAATACGCGCACACCACAATTAAAATTAGGCCTACTAACATAATTAACAGACGCCGAACATCCCAATGCGGCGACTGATTAAACTGCCACTCATTCGCTGTTTTCAACTGACTTTGGTACAAATAAAAAATAAAAGCCACTACCAAAACAGTTGCAACTACTGTCAAAACAATGAGTATTGCATAATTAATATGCAACATTTTTTCTAATTGGTATGGTAAAAAGTAAAAGCACTCCAAGATTTGATAACTGGCAAATGCCAAAATAATACCGGCAATATTGCCCAACCAATTAAACAATTTTTTCATAATCATCAGCCTTTATTCTCTATGACTTTTCTAAATGTATTCATTATAATAGATTTAACTCATAAAATCTAAAATGGAGAAATATGATGCACTTTTTTCAAATTTTCAGTTCAAATCAGCCATTTACCTACCTAACAATTTTATTGTTATTCACATTGATTGTCTTTTTAACAGCATGGCTTAAAGAACCACGGCGGCTCTTTAATGGTATTTTATTTACCATCTTCATTTTAATGCTTGGAATTTGGTTTACCGTGCTAATCCTCGCAACTAATTTACAAATTCTAATTAATATTTATATTGTTGTGCTGGCACTTTTGGTAACCGTCATTGTTTTAATGGCCGCCTTTTCTTGGCTTTTCTTTTTATGGAATGCTTACTTTGTTTGGCAGCGTGAAAGCCACACCTTGCCTAATCTGCTAACCCTTTTTATTGGTCTTGCCTTAATTATCGTTTGGGGAGTTGTTCTGCTAGGACCATTTAAAGCCGCGCCGGATTGGCTAAAAGCCTTGCTATATGCCACACCTGCCGTTGTATTGTATCTCCTACTGGTTGCTTACAATTTTCTAGTTAATCTAGCCCTTTATCAGCTGGTACCACGGCAATATAACCAAGACTATCTCATTGTTTTAGGCGCGGGATTATATAATGGCGAAACAGTTAGCCCACTGCTTGCCAGTCGCATTAACCGAGCTATTCAATTTGCACAAAAGCAAGTCGCCAAGGGACACAAAATGCCCAAACTGATTATGTCTGGTGGCCAAGGCAAAGATGAAAAAATTTCTGAAGCTCAGGCAATGAAAGAATATGCCCTTGCCCGTGGAATTGCGCCAAGCAACATTCTCTGTGAGGACAAATCCAAAAACACCTATCAGAACATGCTCTTTTCAGCCAAAGTAGCGGCTAAGGATTATGGCAGTAACGATTATCGGGCTAAATTTTTCAGTAACAATTACCATATTTTTCGTGCTTCTCTTTTTGCTCGGGCTGCAGGACTAAATGCCAACGGCGTGGGCTCATACACTAGATTTTACTTCTTGCCTAATGCCATTGTCCGTGAATTTGCCGGGATACTAGTAATGAATAAAAAGCGACACTTGATTATGATCGCGTTAATTTTAGCAGTGTTTATTCTACTAGCACTTCTTACTGCCATGGGACTTGTTAAAATTTAAATTGACGAGTAATATTTATTACTGATTATTTTTAATATATATATTAACCCTAAGCTTTTAGCCTAGATTCATTTTTTTATCAATGTTACACTAGTTTTTATTATTACTTTATTTAAGAAAAGGATAGTAGTATGCTGCAATTAAAAGATTTACGTAAATCCTACCATGTAGGTGATACTGTCACACATGCACTTGACGATGTTTCGATTTCATTTCGCGATCAAGAATTTGTCGCCATTTTAGGTCCAAGTGGTTCTGGTAAAACAACCATGTTGAACGTCATCGGCGGACTTGACCGTTATGACTCCGGTGACCTGATTATCAACGGCAAGTCAACCAAGAATTTTAAAGAAACAGACTGGGATGCATACCGGAACAACTCTGTTGGGTTCGTTTTTCAAAATTATAATTTAATCTCACACTTATCAATTATTGCCAACGTTGAACTGGGCATGAATTTATCAGGTGTGCCAACTAACGAACGCCACAAGCGGGCAATTGAGGCTTTAACAGAAGTTGGTCTGAAGGAACATATTAATAAGAAGCCTAACCAATTATCCGGCGGGCAAATGCAACGTGTAGCAATTGCCCGGGCCTTAGCCAACGATCCCGATATTTTGCTCTGTGACGAGCCGACTGGAGCTCTCGATACCGAAACTTCTGAGCAAATCATGCAGTTAATTAAGCGCGTTTCTAAAGACCGGCTAGTTATCATGGTTACCCACAACCCAGAACTAGCTAAAGAATATGCTTCCAGAATTGTTAATTTCCAAGACGGTAAGATTCTTGACGACTCTGATCCTTATGAGCCTAAAGATGAGCAGGACACTTTCAAGCTTAAACGCACCAAAATGTCTTATTGGAACGCAATTAAATTGAGTTTTACCAATATTATGACCAAAAAAGGCCGGACTACATTGACCGCCTTTGCTTCAAGTATCGGTATCATTTCAATCGCAATTGTTTTGGCGCTGTCAAATGGTTTTCAAAAGCAAATCGACACTACAATGAGCAAGGCGCTGGCTAAATATCCTGTTTCAATTAGTCAAACGGCAACTAATGCCTCAAGCACTAAAGACGACGATTCTGATAAAAACGTCAAGAACCGCGGCTATATTACTGCCAAAGAAAGTGAACTGCAATCGTCCACACACCAAAACAAGATCACGCCCCAATATATTGACTACGTCAAAAAAATAAATCCAGACTACGCCAATAATATTTCTTACCAACGCGGCGTTAATTTGAATTTATTAGCCAAAGACGGTAGTAAAATCAAACGCGTTAAGTTCTCTACGATTGCCACTAGCGCCACCAGCGCACAAGAAACTGCCTTGGCAGAAGTTCAGGAAAGCAGCGGCTTCGGCTCTGCAGTCTTCCCAACAACTCTTAAATCTGGTAAGACCTCATTCTTGAAGGACAATTACCAATTACTTAATGGTTCTTGGCCAAAGAAGGCAACTGACCTAATCCTAGTAACCGACAATAAAGACACCGTCAACATCAATGTCTTTAAGAACTTGGGCTTCAAAATTAAAAATGGCGACAAATTGCCATTTAAGAAGCTGATTGGCAAAAAGTACAAAATTATTAACAACGATGATTACTACCAAAAGTTGCCAACAGGAATGTTCATTCCGCAAAAAGCTGACGCTTCAATGTACAACAAGAGTAAAACAACATTGCGGGTTGTCGGAATTATCCGGCCGAAAAACAAAGACTCACTGTCCCTGCTTTCTCCCGGAATTACCTACAGCGACCAGTTAACCCAAGACATCATCAAAGCAAATGAAAATTCTGCCATTGTTAAGGCCCAAAAGAAATCTAACCAAAACGTGATGACTGGACAAAACATGAGCTCAACTGAAAAGAAGCAAATGATGCAAACCATCGGTGGCTCTACTTTGCCAATGGGTATCATGATTTATCCAAATAACTTTGATTCCAAAGACAAGGTTTTAGATTATCTCGACAAGTGGAATAAGGGTAAGAGCAAGAAGAATAAGATTATTTATACCGATATGTCTAGTGCCGTTACCTCAATGACTGGTGGTCTGCTCAGCGGAATTACCACGGTTCTTGTTGCCTTTGCCGCAATTTCACTAGTCACTTCAATGATTATGATCGGAATTTTAACTTACACTTCTGTTCTTGAGCGAACTAAAGAAATTGGTGTTCTTAAGGCTTTAGGAGCCCGTAAGAAGGATATTACACGTGTATTTGATGCCGAAACATTTATTTTAGGAATTTTCTCAGGAGTCTTGGGAATTGCGATTGCCTACCTACTGACCATTCCAATTAACAGCATCCTTTATAACATCACCGACTTAACAAATGTAGCGCAGCTTAACCCAATGCATGCATTAATCCTAATCATTATTTCAACGATTTTGACTTTACTTGGTGGTCATCTCCCTGCACGAATGGCAGCTAAGAAAGACGCCGCAATTGCATTAAGAAGTGAATAATTTTAGCAATTTAAAGTTCTGTTTCATGTGTAACATTGAGCAGAGCTTTTTTGCTAGACAATTTTAACTAACAGGTGAAAACAATGAACGAACAAGAAAAAGCACAACTGCAACGCTATTTAGATCAAAATGGTTTCGTTAAAACTTGGCCCGGAAAAGCCAATAAACGCCAGTTGATTTTGAAATACCTGGCTAGCAAATTTGAAATTAATCATGAATATTCAGAACCAGACGTCAATCTAATTCTTCGCAAATATGTCGACGACTATGTCACTCGCAGACGTGACTTGGTTGAAGCACATTTGTTAGAGCGAACAGATGACGGCAGTAGTTATTGGCTTAATTCAGAAAAATAAATTAATTTTTGTTCCTTTTTAGATTGACGAATTGGCATATACCAATTTATAATTAGTTTATCAGTATAGGAGGAGCAACTATGAAAATAATTACAACAAAAGACACTATCCAAGGCAGTGTTGAAGCTTTCAAAATTTTTAAAGATGAAATTGCAAATGGTGCTAAAGTACTCGGTCTTGCTACTGGTTCTACTCCAGTAACTTTATACCAGGAACTGACAGCAAGTAGCCTTGATACCAGTAACTTAATCAGTATCAACTTGGACGAATATGTCGGCCTAACTCCTGATAACGACCAAAGTTACCACTACTTCATGCAAAAACATCTCTTTGACAAAAAGCCATTTAAAAAGACTTATCTTCCTGATGGCATTAAGGCTATTGATGACCCAGAAGGTGCTGCAGCTGATTACAACAAGATCATTGCCGAAAACCCAATCGACATCCAACTTTTAGGAATTGGTCAAAACGGTCACATTGCTTTTAATGAACCTGGAACCCCATTTGATTCAATTACTCATGAAGTAAAATTGACCGCTAACACAATCAAAGCAAATTCTCGGTTTTTCGCTAATATTGATGATGTTCCCAAATCTGCTATTTGCATGGGAATTGCTAACATTATGTCAGCCAAAAAAATCATACTGCTGGCTTTTGGCGACAGCAAAGCCAAAGCAATCAAGGCAATGATTTCGGGTCCTGTCACAGAAGATGTACCCGCATCGGTTTTGCAACGACACCCTAACGTTACCGTGATTGTTGACCAAGCTGCTGCAAGTGAACTAACTAAATAACCCATTTTAAAAAGCGCTGTAATTAATTCAGCGCTTTTTATGTATTTATCTATATCAAAATAAAATAATATACTTATTGGTGCATATTATTAACTAACAAAATAATCAAGGTTTATGATAAGTTTATATACACAAAGGATGTGATCGATTGAAACGCAGCAAAAAATGGCTATCAATCTTATGCCTAATACTCATTTTACCTTTGCCAGCCTATCTTTTATGGCAAAATAGCGGCTTCTGGCAAAAATATTTACAGCTAAAATTACCACCAATCGGTAAGCTTAATCCCATCTTTACTTGGTACTTAATTGCCGTTAGTGCCATTATGGTTGTTAGTTTAATTATTAGCTTATTAATTTTGCTTTTTTGGCCAACACAACGGAGTTTTAATTTAATTCCTAAACAAAGTGGACAAGTAAAAGTCACCAGTAAAGCCGTCAACGGCTTTATCTTGAGCTCGTTAAATGACCTCCCCTACTTAAACAATGCCAAAGTTGATTCCAAATTGACTAAACGTCATATCAAAATCACGGTCAGTGGTGATCTTGGAGCTGGTGAAAACGTAGCTAATTTGCTTGAAGATTACCTTCAAAAAGTAAAAGTCGACCTCAAGCAACTATTAGGAATTGAACAGAAACCCAAAATTAGAATTAAATTTACTAACTACCATAACGGCGAAGTGCCCGAGAAGCGCGTTCAGTAAAGGAGGCTAAAATGAAAGAAATTTTGCAGAATCACCTTCCAGAAATAAGTGGCGCTACAATTGGGCTGCTTTTAGCATTTTGCTTTTTGTGGCTAGGCTTTTTTAAAACAATTTTTGTAATTGTAATGCTAATTTGCGGTTTAATAGCCGGACACTTTTGGCCGCTACTAAAAAAGCTAATGAACAAGTAATTTATCAAGGAGATTTTTAATATGACACAAACAAATTCAAATCAAGAAATTAAGGGCGAGTTAAAATATGATTCTAAAGTGATTCAAAAAATCATCGGTATTGCCTTATCAGGCATCAAAGGACTATTAACTGTCGACGGCGGCTTCTTCTCCAATTTAACTGATAAAATTGTTAATAATAATGACGTTACAACCGGCGTCAACGTCGAAGTTGGCAAGACACAAGTTGCCGTTGATATTGATATTGTTGCAGAATATGGCGTACAAATTACTAAATTATACGACCAAATCAAAGAAAGAATTTACAATAAAGTCAAAGAAATGACTGGTCTTGATACTGTCGAAGTTAACGTCACTGTTGTTGACATTAAAACTCAGGAACAACATCAAAAAGATTCTGTCAGTCTGCAAGATCGGATAACAGGCGCAAATAAAACGACTAAAGACAAGCATGATAATCAAAAAGATAACCATAAAACAGAAGACAACGACAAAAAAGACAGAGTAAAATAATTTTCCTTACCTTTCAAATAAAAATGGCAGTGAACTAATTCACTGCCATTTTTATTTCCCGGGAAATATCTATTCAATTATGATAGTGCAACAATTCTCTGCTTGCCCTTTCAAAATGATTTCACCATAATTTATTTATCAAATATGGAGGAAAGAAAAATGAAATTTGGTGAACACTTAAAGCAAGCGCGAATTACGCGCCATTTAACTCAAGAAGAAGTTGCTGAAGACTTCTTCGTCAGCAGGCAGACCATTTCTAGTTGGGAAAACGAAAAGACTTACCCTGACATGTCTAGTCTAATTAAATTAAGTGACTACTACCAAATTTCTCTTGATACCTTATTAAAGGAGGATTCAGGCATGCGTGAATATTTAGAAAAAAAGAATGTTGCCCAAGAATTAAAAAATATCAAAAAATATTTAGAGTTGATCGATTCAATAATATTAATTGTTTGTTTAGCCAAGATGCTTGATGTTATTAAACTTCATGGCTTCTTCTTGCTGCTAATATTAATTCAAATTCCTTTAGTAAAGGCTATTAGACATATCAATGATTTTAATAACTTAAACAATTTAGGGATCGAATCAAAGTATCACCAATTCTTTAAAAAACATGGTTGGCTAGAATATCTTATTTTTATAATAATACCTTTAATGCAATTAGGTGCTAACTTATTACATGATCCCAAATCAGACCATCTAATAGATATAATTGGTGCAATTATGGAGATACTGATACTTTGGTTGTTTGCTTACATATTCAACAAAAAGCACAATTATTAATATTTAGAAGCGAGATTAATCATGGTTTCAGAATTAACTATTAAAAAATGGCATTTTTGCCAAACCTTAATACAATCAATTATTTTATTAGCAGTTCTTATTTTAGAACTAGTCAAGCAGCATTTTTCCTTAGCAAACAAAGCCTTGACATCATGGATACTCATCCTAATTTTAGCAATTCTTAGCTGCCTACAATTTACATTATTAAAAAAGAAACAAAATCCCCATCGTCGACTAGTCCAATTTAATTATTACTGGGAGAGCTTCAGTATTACATTATCGCTCCAGCTCACATTGTATTTAATAATCATAATCTTAAATAAATATCATATCCTAACTAATACTTTTTGGATTGCATTGGCTACCCTGTATTCACTTATCATGTATATTCCAATGGCTAAACTAGCACTAAGCAAAATCAAAAGTACTTGGGGACGAATTTTATTTCCAGCCTCTATTATGTTTTCACTTTTGCTCTCTGCACCAGATACCTTTACATATACTAAAAAAATTGCAGATTGGTTAATAATTCTTAATACTTCCGGATTCAGCGGCGGAATAATTTTTGTCATCATTATGTTAATCGCGATGCACAATTGGGGATTTCAGGTGCCAAATTGGCGCATTAGTAAACGAGCCTCTAAAGCAATTATTGGAATTATTCTGTTATTCATCATTGTTAAGTGCCTATTTAATGGCTTCAATGCTAGTGAATCCTGGACAAGTATTTTAACCTCATGGGACTTCCACCTAGCAAAGTCGATAACAATTCCTATTTTCGATTCTATTAAAGCCGGGTTTGCCGAAGAATGGCTAATGCGCTTTTGTGTTTTAAATTTATTACTACGATATTTTAAAAACTATCACAATCAAATTCTCTGGGCCGTTTTAAGTGATGGGCTAATTTTTGGCTTATTACATTCAACAAACTTTCTTAACCAATCTGCTTCTGCCACCTTGCAGCAAATGCTGGGCGCTTGTTGTGCTGGCTTTGTTTTTGCGGCAATCTATTTATACTCTGACTCGATCTTAATCAGTATGGGTTATCACGCCCTATACGATACTGCAATGGCAATCACAGCAGGTTCACTAACAATGACTTCACCTTCTGCTTTCGATTGGCAAGAAACTATTCTATTAGCAATCATTGATATTATTTTTGCTTACTTTTTAATTTCCGGCTCACGAAAAGATACAATTGAGTATAATTTAAGATGTAGAAAATTATGACTTTATGAGGTTGAAAATATGAGATTTGGTGAACATTTAAAACAAGTTAGGCTTGCAAAAAATTTAACACAAGAAGAAGTTGCTGAAGACTTTTTTGTTAGCAGACAAACTATTTCCAGTTGGGAAAACGAAAAAACCTATCCTGACATGGCTAGTCTAATCAAATTAAGTGACTATTATCAAATTTCTCTTGATACCTTATTAAAAGAAGATTCAGGCTTGCGCGAATATTTAGAAAAGCAAGATGTTATCACAAAATTAAAGCCAATTAAACGCTACTTAACACTTACTGCCTTTACTTTAGCAATCTTTTGGCTGCTTGAATTTAACGGCTTAATTCACCTCCATCTATTCAATCTATTACTATTTGCCATAACATTTTTTGTTATTTCTGCCCTGACACGCTTAAACGAATTTGACCAATCTAGTTGCCTCGGCTTGCGGTATCATTGGCAAAAATATTTTGATATTCACTTAACATTTAATCGAATAATGATGATAGGTATTGCCATCATTTTGACTGGAATTACTATTTCACGCATTCGTACAATTGACTTTGGCATTCCTGATACGGCATATTTAATCGGTTATGTTACAGGAGTAATATCACGTTCGTTATTTTTCGCTTTATTTATTACTAAATTCTATCAACAATGCCTTTAATAAAAAAATACGACAAGTTATTTGCTTGTCGTATTTTTTGCTTTTTCTTTAGTAAAGATCCTTCATTATGTTACATGTGAAACATGAGCTATTCAATTAGTTGCTTAACTTCACTAATTTCCTTTTCCAAAGATTGCATACCGTCTAGTACTAAGTCTGCACTCTTTGCAATATACTCTTGATTATCAACATATAATGGCCTAACCGTTGACAAATATATCTTAGCCCAAGCAATTATTTCTGCTGCAGTTTTATTTTGATCATCACGAATTATCTGCCTTGCAAAAGCAACGTCTAATGGCGTTTTAATATAAACTACCCAATCTATATACGGCTTTAAAACCTTATAACAATAACCAAAAGGAAAATCAAGCAAAATTAGAGGTACAGTATTATATATTTTTCTAAAGTCCCTCATCAATTCGCTAATATCGTACTGATTTATAGCATCTTTTAATGGTACTGTTGGTTCTGGTGCATTGGGTAACTGATCGATATCATAATCATCAAATGAAAGAACTTTGCTAGATGAATATAACTTGCTTAATTGATTAATTAATGTAGTTTTTCCACTTGCGGTTACACCACTGACTACAAGTACTTTACTTTTCATTGATTTTTCCTGCTTAAAAAAGTCCATTCACTATAAATTAAAATCAAAATAATAACAATTTATATTGTAAAGCTGATGCTTATAAGATACAATGATTTCATCAAGAATTAACTTTTACACTGAAAGGATACCCCATGAACAAAACTGCAAAAATTTTAGGTTTATCAGTTGCAGCGTTAAGTTTAGCAGGCAGCTACTTCACCACAAACGAGGTTAGTGCTAAAACTACCACCACACATATTACTGGCAAAAAGAACGTTAAAAAGACGTCCAAGGGTACCAAATACGGCTTTAAAAAAGCTTTTGTATTTTCAAAAGAGTTACAAGGCAAATGGTACAGCAACAACAATTTGACTCCTGAGCCTCTCGAAATAGGTAAGTCATCATTAGTTCTGCCATACACTAGTAAAAAGGCAAAAGCCGTAGTTATCGGCAAAGTTAAGGGAACTAACAAATATCCTTGGCAAATGAGCGGCAGCTGGAAATCAAAGCATGCCAAAGCTTTCGCCAACATAATACGCGGCTCATATAAGACAATTAATCAGACTAAATGGACCATTCTTAGTCCAGCAGATGAAAAATCAATTAGTGTTGGATATGCTTATACTACCAAAGATGAAAAAATTGATGGTGAAACAATCAGAGTTGTTTTTGAAGCACTCCC
This sequence comes from Lactobacillus sp. ESL0680, assembly GCF_029392855.1. NCBI lineage: Bacteria > Bacillati > Bacillota > Bacilli > Lactobacillales > Lactobacillaceae > Lactobacillus > Lactobacillus sp. ESL0680. Next base: position 1,687,038 of record NZ_CP113945.1, read on the forward strand.
TGATAATGGCAAGGTAATCAACCAATACTTCACGAGCAAAGACTTAGCTGACAAGTATTCTGCAACTAAATTTACTGATGTGACTTATTCAGACATCAACCTAAAATAATATTATTTTTAATAAAAAAGACGAGTAAGAATATATTTCTTACTCGTTTTTTTGTGTTTCATGTGTAACACTCTTTTTATATATTATATACAAATATATAATATTAGCAAAACAAATATTTTTTTGCTCTGCAATATACAAAATCACTTGACATTTATGTAACCAGTTTAATTAACTTTTTCCTTGTTTTACCCCTACATCTCGTATTAAACTTATTAAGTATCAATATGTTGTATTTAAGAAAGAGCGTGATTCAAGTTATTGTTTTAAGCGGGCCAATTGGAGCCGGTAAATCCAGTTTAACCAGTATTTTAGCTGAACATTTAGGTACTCAAGCCTTCTATGAAGGAGTCGACAGCAACCCTGTTCTTCCTCTGTATTACAAGGACATGAAGCGATATACGTTTTTGCTCAATATCTACTTGCTCAACCACCGGATAGCACAGATCAATCAAGCAGTTAAAGAAAAAAATAGTGTTTCAGACCGGTCAATTTATGAAGATGCCCTCTTCTTCAAAATGAACGCAGACAGTAACGTCGCTGATCCTACAGAATTTCAAATTTACGACGGTCTGCTCGAAAACATGATGGAAGATACTCCTGGCAATCCAAGTAAAAAACCGGATTTACTCATTTACATTCATGTATCGCTGGAAACAATGCTCAAACGCATTAAAAAGCGCGGTCGCTCTTATGAACAAATCAGTACAGACCCTAGTCTAAAAGACTATTATGCGCGTCTTATCCGCTACTATGAGCCATGGTATGAAAACTACAATGCTTCACCCAAAATAGCAATTGATGGCGATAAATTCGATTTTATTGTTGATGAAGATGCTAAACAAAAAGTTTTGCGGCAAATTGATGACAAATTGCGCGAAATAGGTAATTTAAAATAAAGAAGGAACGTGATGACAGTTATTGTTTTAAGCGGGCCAATTGGAGCCGGTAAATCCAGTCTAACCAGTATTTTAGCAGATTATTTAGGTACCAAGCCTTTTTACGAAAGCGTTGATGACAACCCTGTTTTACCGCTTTTTTACGCTGATCCTAAAAAATATGCCTTTCTATTGCAGGTATTTTTCTTAAATACACGTTTTCGCAGTATTAAAAATGCTTTAACAGAAGACAACAATGTTCTAGATCGGTCAATCTATGAAGATGCCCTTTTCTTCCAAATGAACGCCGATATTGGCCGGGCAACCCCAGAAGAAGTGGACACATATTATGAATTATTAAATAATATGATGAGTGAGCTTACTCATATGCCGAAAAAGAACCCTGATCTGTTAGTCCACATTAATGTTTCTTACGAAACGATGATTAACCGTATTCAAAAGCGTGGCCGTCCCTATGAGCAGCTTAGCTATGATGCAACTCTTGAAGACTACTACAAACGTCTTTTGCGCTACTACAAGCCATGGTATGAAAAGTACGACTATTCACCTAAGATGGAAATTGACGGCGACAGTCTTGATTTTATGACTGATGAAGATGCACGTAAAACTGTCTTAGACCAAATCGTTGCCAAATTAAAAGAAGTTGGCAAGTTACCTGAGTCATGGGACAAGCCAACTGACATCAAAATTTCTAAATAACTTTAACGATAACTGCTTGACTTATCGAATTAAGCAGCTATAATTAAAAGAAAATTAAAAAGGTTATGAGCAGACTAGTAGTACCTAGGACTTATCAGAGAGTGTCAGTTGCTGTGAAGACATGAAGTACCTAGTGCGAATCACACCTGCGAACCGTTTTTCTAAATAATGTAAGAAATTCCGGCGGTGCCGTTATCACCTCAGTTTTTCATATTATTGTTAAACTGACTGAGGTTATTTACGTGAGTAAATAGCAAATTGAGGTGGAATCGCGTTAAGTCGTCCTCTTAGACAAATTAGTCTAAGAAGGCGGCTTTTTTCTTACAAATAAGAAATTCCGGCAGTCCCGTTATCACTACAGTTCAATCCTCCATGTAAGATTGAACTGGTTGAGACTATTTGCGTGAGCAAATAGCAAATTGAGGTGGAACCACGATTAAACGTCCTCTTAGACTTCGGTCTAAGGGGGCGTTTTTATTATATAAGGAGAAATGCCATGAATTATATCAATGCCATCTTGCCTTCCCTGATTCAGGGAGCGCAAATGACCTTATCACTATTTTGTTGGACACTTATTATTTCTATTCCGTTGGGAATCATTATTAGCCTAGGCCTAATCTCACATATCAAGCCTTTGCAACTATTTTTAAAATTTTACGTTTGGATTATGCGGGGAACGCCGTTATTACTGCAATTAATTTTTGTTTTCTACGGCTTACCAATTATCGGCGTTATCTTTCAGCGCTACGATGCGGCTTTATTTGCCTTCATTCTTAACTACGCCGCCTACTTCGCCGAAATTTTTCGGGGTGGATTTCAAGCAATTCCCAAGGGTCAATACGAAAGTGCTAAGGTTCTGCGACTAACCAAAATGCAAACTTTGAGACGCATTGTCATTCCTCAAGTTGTTAAAATCGTCATTCCGTCGATTGGCAACGAGGTTATCAACTTGGTCAAAGATACTTCATTAGTCTATGTTATTGGACTTGGCGACCTCCTGCGGGCTGGAAATGTAGCTACTGCACGCGATGTTACCCTAGTTCCATTAGTTTTAGTTGGCATTATCTATCTTGCAATGACAGGAATTGCATCTTATCTTTTAAAGAAAATTGAAAATAATTATTCCAAGTGGAAATAATTGGAGGTAATTAGATGTTAGAACTCAAAAATATTACCAAAAAGTTTGGTCAACGAACAATTTTAGACAAAGTCAATCTATCCATACCTAGTGGGCAAATTCTGGCGATTGTTGGACCTTCAGGAGCCGGTAAAACGACCTTATTGCGTTGTTTAAGCGGACTAGAAAATGTTGATTCCGGCAAATTCTTATGGGACGGGCAAGAATTTAATCCCGCTAAGCCAACCGACAGCAGCCAAATAATTGGCGTTGTCTTTCAAGATTACCAGTTATTCCCTAATTTAACCGTCCTGGATAATATTACACTGGCACCAACTTTAGCTCTTAAAAAAGCCAAAAAAGACGCTGAAGAACAAGCTAAAAAATTACTTGAGCGGTTAAATTTAGCTGGCAAAGAACAACTCTACCCCGCACAGCTTTCTGGTGGGCAACAACAACGAGTTGCAATTGCCCGCGCTTTAGCCATGAAACCACAAATTCTCTGTTATGATGAACCAACCTCAGCCCTTGATCCTGCCCTGCGCGGTACCGTTGCTGAAATCATCCTAAAATTAAAGCGTGAAGAAAACATGACGCAAATTATTGTTACTCACGACATGGATTTTGCTAAAGATGTTGCAGATACAACATTTACTGTTACTGATCTCAGCCAAAGGAGGTCGAACTAAGTGAAACGTAAAAGTCTTTTCACTCTCATAATAATTTTTTGTTGTGGAATTTTCCTTACTGGTTGCAGCGATGTTTCGGTTGGTAAAAGAGCCAGTCAAACCGATAATTGGCAAAGATTAGAAAAACGCGGTTATGTAACTGTTGGCGTTGATGATACCTTTGTGCCAATGGGTTTTCGCCAAAAAAACGGACAATTAATCGGTTATGATGTTGATCTAGCCAAAGCAGTTTTCAAATTGTACAACATGCGTGTTAGCTTCCAGACAATTGACTGGTCAATGAATACTACTGAACTAAAAAACGGAACCATTGACTTAATTTGGAATGGCTTTAGTAAGACACCTGAACGGCAAGCAAAGGTTGGCTTTAGCAAAACCTATCTATATAGTGAGCAGCTGCTAGTAACCAAACGGAAAAACCATATTAATTCTTATGCTGATATGACTGGAAAAACATTGGGCGCACAAACAGGTTCTTCTGGCTATAACGACATTATGAAACAGCCCCAATTACTTAAAAATCGCATCAAAAATCACGATCCCGTCTTGTATGATTCCTTTACTAATGCCTTTATTGACTTAAATGCCGGCAGGATTCAGGGATTATTAATCGACAGCACTTATGCTGACTACTATATTTCTCGGCAAAAGCACCCAGATGACTTTACCATCATTCACGGACCATTTCCTAAAGATGCCTTTGGTGTCGGCATGAGAAAAAGCGACACAACTTTACGAAATAAAATTAATGCTGGTTTAGATAAGTTGGCTCAAAATGGCACCCTAGCTAAAATTGATCGCAAATGGTTTGGTTCGGCTGCTGATACGCCGTTATTGAAAAAATAATCAGTCTAATTGATCCAAAACTGTGGCAATGCCATCATGATTATTATCTTGGGTAATTACTTCAAATTTTGTCTTTAAATCTTCCGGTGCATTACCTAATAATACTGGATGGCCAACCATTTTTAACATCGTTTCATCATTATAATTATCACCAAAAGCCCAGCAGTCAGCTAGTTTGACATTAAATTCCCGCGCTAGAATTTCAACGCCGTTACCTTTTGAAACACCCTTAATCATTACTTCTAGTAAATTAGGTGCGGATTTGACAATATATAATTCTGGGTAGTTTACTCTTAATTCTGCTTGTTCTTCGTCCAATAATTGTGAAGCTCCCATAATCAATACTTTGTGTACTCCTTGAAGCTTTTCAACTTGGGTTATTGAACTAGCTATTGCCTTTACGCTGACTTTTTTCTCTTCTTGTTCAACTAATTCATGATTATTTCCTGGGAAATAGTACCAATTATAGCCGCTGTAAACATTCCAAACAGTTCCATTGTTTTTCTCTTCCACATACCGACAGATCTCGACAGCTTGATCGGCAGTCATGAACTGCGAATTTAACGGCCGACCCATTTCATCTAAAACCAAGGCTCCATTGTAGGCAACCAGCGGGCAGCTGTTCATAACTTGCCCGGCTGCAGTCATAATTGCTTGGGGCATGCGACCAGATACTGGCACAAAAATATTCCCTTTAATTACCTGTCTACGAATTGCATCTCGAGTTTTAGGCGTTACTTGCAAGTCCGAATTTAGTAAGGTGCCGTCAATATCCGAAAAAAGTAGTTTTACCATAATTTCTCCTTATTTCTTTAATTACTAATAATTAGCTATATTTTAACGATTATCATTGGCTTAGGTCAATCATGATTAATAAGCGATAGTTATCCTTTGGCAAAATATCAAGTTTTATAATTCGTGTTTGCAATTATTTTTTAGAGTGTTAGACTTAAATAGTCGAAAGTTAAATTTTAAACACGAACATTAATCTGTGGGAGAGAGATAATGAATTTTATCAAGAGTTATTTTCAACTCGACAAATACAACACTAGCATCAAAGTTGAGTTTCTTGCCGGCTTAACTACCTTTATCAGTATGTCATACATTCTGTTTGTTAACCCTAGTGTTTTGGGTGCAAGCGGCATGAATACTGGGGCGGTCTTCACATCAACTGCTCTAGCCAGCGCACTGGGTACAGCAATTATGGGAATTGTTGCAAATTACCCAATTGGGGAAGCACCAGCCCTTGGAATCAACGCCTTCTTTGCTTACACGGTTTGTGTTGGTATGCATGTTTCATGGGAAACAGCCTTAGCTGCAGTGTTTGTAGCGTCAATCATCTTCATTTTAATTACTTTGTTTAAATTACGCGAAAAAATCATCAATGCTATTCCAGCTGACTTAAAATTCGCTATTTCATCTGGTATTGGTCTGTTCATTGCCTTCTTGGGAATGCAAGACGGTGGATTAATTGTCGGTAACAAGTCCACTCTAGTCGGCTTAGGTTCACTTCACGATCCAGCTGTCTGGATTACCATCTTCGGTTTAGTTGTTACTGTTGTCTTAATGATTTTGAACGTTCCCGGTGCAATTTTTATCGGGATGGTATTAGCAGCCATCTTTGGTGTTGTTACCGGTCAAATTTCATTACCTACCAAAATAATTTCAATGGCACCAAGTATTGCGCCAACCTTTGGTCAAGCCGTCTTTCACGTTAAAGACATCAATTCATTGCAAATGTGGGTTGTCGTCTTAACATTTTTACTAGTTACCTTCTTTGATACTGCCGGAACATTAATCGGCTTAGCTCAACAAGCTGGCTTTATGAAGGACAACAAGATGCCACGAGTTGGTAAGGCTTTGGCTTCTGACTCAACCGCGATGATGGTTGGTTCTGTCTTAGGTACCTCACCTATCGGTGCTTTTGTTGAATCAAGCGCCGGAATTGCCGTCGGTGGTAGAACTGGTTTAACTGCTGTCTTTGTTGCAATTTTCTTCTTGATTTCAATGATTTTTAGCCCGCTGCTTGGCTTATTTACAACTCACGTAACAGCACCAGCACTAATTATTGTCGGTGTCCTGATGGCACAAAATACGGCTCACATCCATTGGAATAAAATGGAAATTGCGGTACCTGCCTTCCTAATCTTAATCGGCATGCCGTTAACTTATTCAATTTCTGATGGACTTGCCTTAGGTCTAATCACTTACCCAATCTGCATGGTTGCCGCTAAACGTGGCAAGGAAGTAACACCAATGATGTGGCTGCTCTTCTTCGTCTTCATCTTCTTCCTTTGGGTATTAAATTTCTAAATAAATACTTCAACTTTGAAAAGAACGAATCATACGATTTGTTCTTTTTTGTTTTCTAAACATGTAATTGTCGGCAATTTAGTTATATACTAGTTACATTAGTTCTTTTTAATTTAATATTTTGGAGGAAAAAATGACGACACTAGAAAAAGTCTTTCATTTAAACGATGCTCATACCACTGTCAAACGTGAATTAATCGCTGCATTAACCACCTTTGTCAGCCTCTCCTACATCCTTTTTGTTAACCCGAACATTTTGCACGCAGCTGGAATCGATAAAGGAGCAGCCTTTACGGTTACCGCGATTTCGATCGCGATCGGCTGTTTCATCATGGGTCTAGTTGCTAACTATCCAGTTGCCTTGGCACCAACGCTTGGCAGTGCAGCCTTTTTTGCCTATAACGTCTGTAGCGGGATGCATATTAACTGGCAAACTGCCTTAGCTGCTGTTCTAGTTGCCTCGGTTTTGTTTGTTTTAATTACCGTTCTTAAATTACGCGAAAAAGTAGTTGATGCCATTCCGCAAGACTTAAAGTACGCAATTTCTGCTGGAATTGGTCTGTTCATTGCTTTTATCGGCTTGCAAAACGGTAAGCTGATTGTTAACAGTGATTCTAATCTTGTAACTTTAGGCAAGTTTAATTCGCCTGCTGTCTGGATTACCTTATTCGGGTTAACCTTAACCGTTGTCTTAATGGCAATGAATATTCCCGGTTCGATTTTTATCGGCATGGTTGTAACTGCTGTGTTCGGTATCATGATCGGGCAAATTGCCCTACCTAAGGGGATTATTGCTAGTGCACCAAGCATTGCGCCAACCTTTGGTCAAGCAATTTTTCATTTAAAAGATATTAATACACCGCAACTATTCATGGTTGTTCTAACCTTCCTGCTAGTTACCTTCTTTGATACTGCTGGTACCCTAATTGGAATGACTGAACAAGCAGGTATGGTCGATAAGAATGGTAAAATTCCACGGATTGGCCGCGCGTTTTTATCAGATTCTGCCGCAATGGTCGAAGGAGCTATTCTTGGGACAGCTCCTTTGGGAACTTCAGTTGAATCAAGTGCCGGAATCGCCATGGGCGGCCGCACAGGATTAACTGCAATTTTTGTTGGTATTCTATTCTTAATCAGTATGATTTTCAGTCCACTGCTAGCAGTTATCCCAACAACGGTTACTGCACCAGCATTAATCATTGTCGGCGTCTTAATGGCCGGCAACTTAAAGAAAATCCATTGGGAAAAATTCGAAATTGCATTACCGGCATTTTTAACAGTTGTTGGTATGCCGCTAACCTACAGTATTTCTGATGGATTAGCCTTAGGTATGATTGCCTACCCAATTACAATGATTGCTTCTAAACAATCCAAAAAAGTCTCACCAATGATGTATGTTTTGTTTGTTGTTTTCATTATTTTCTTCTTAGTTACAAACATGTAATTAAGTAAAATAAAAAGCTACCTAAACGGTAGCTTTTTTTGCATGATTTTTTAATAATTGTTAAACTAGATGTGTTTAAATAAGGAGATGATAATTGTATGACAACAGGCTTGCTTGTTAGTCATCGTTATGAATAATACAAAAACAGATAAACAAAATTATAAAAAGGCACCATTATCAGAAGTTCATTTACGTGTCTTAATAGTTATTATTTTAGGACAAGTTGCTTGCGGATTTTCGCTTGGAATTAGCGGAACGGCACTAACAAATGCCAGTAAATATATTCAAATTAGCGACTTGTGGACCGGACTAATTGGTGCTGGTGCCTTATTGGGCCTGTCCAGCTCAATGCTAATCGGCCGTCTATCCGACAGAATTGGCCGCAGCCGCATGTTAATGATTAATATGTATCTTTTGGCAGTATTAACATTATTACATTTATTAACTGCCAACCTCTTTTTAACCTTCTTAATTAGAATCGGGATTGGGCTAATGATGGCCGTCGATTATACCGTCGGTAATTCCTTGCTGACTGAATGGCTGCCTAAGGGAGAAGATAGCAAGCAGCAGAGTCATCTGCTTATTTTTTGGTCGGTTGGCTTTATTGCCGCTTACTTGACTGGTTCACTGTTAACTGGCTTTGGTGCGTTCACTTGGCGGGTTATCTTAGCAACAGGAGCCATTCCTGCACTAATTGCTGCCATCTTTCGTAGTTGTTTTCCTCTGCCGCCATCACCAAGTTGGCTGGCAAGTAAGGGCAAGGTCAAACAAGCAAACTTCTTAATTGGCTTTTTACTTGGGCGCAAATGGGGCATTCCCCACTTCAAGCACCAGCATAAGTCATCCCAAAATATTTCATGGACTATTCTCTTTAGTAAAAAATACTTACGAAGAACTCTTGTTGGTGGTTGTTTTTATGCCTTACAGGCATTTTCATTCTTTGGCGTTAGTATTTTCTTGCCTATCCTATTGCAGGGAATGGGCATTACCAACGCAGCTGTATCTGGGATTATTTACAACCTCGGAATGATTATTGGTGTTTTTCTGGGAACGCTAATCTTTGATAAAATTAGTCGGCGAACGTTTTTAATCAGTAATTTTTTAATATCTGGTTTACTAATTGGGATTTTAGCATTTATGACTAAAGCGCCAAATACTGCCAAATTGGTTATTTTTAGCTTATTTGCAATCATTCTATCTGCAGGTTTGGTATTAGATTACCCTTACCCTACAGAATTGTTTGATGTTACCGTTCGGGGAACAGGAGTTGGTACCTGCATCACTATCAGCCGCATTGGTGCGGCAGCCGGTACCTTCTTATTACCAATCTTAACCAATACTGGTGGTGTTAAATTAGCCATGTTAGTTTGTGCCGTCGTATTACTGGCAGATTTCCTACTCTGCCTTTTCTGGGCACCGGAAACCTCACCCAAATTTATGAAAAAATAAAAAACAGCTAAATAAATTAGCTGCTTTTTGTGTTACACGTGTAACACGATTATTTTTCTTCATACCATTGTGTGTGGAAGACACCTGGACGGTCATTTCTGTTGTAAGTATGAGCACCAAAGTAATCACGTTGACCCTGAATTAAATTGGCAGGTAAACTTGGGTTAAAAATTGATTCCAAGTAATTAAGTGCTGCACTCAAGGTTGGTGTTGGAATCCCGGCTTTAGTTGCTAATTCAACTACTTGCCGCAAAGCACCAATATTTTGTGTCATTAAGTCATTGAAGTAACTGTCTTGGAACAAATTATCCAGCTCTTTACCATCTTTATAAGCATTTTCAATATCTTTCAACATTGATGAGCGAATAATACAGCCTGCTTCCCAAACTTGAGCAATTGCTGGGTACCGCAAATCCCAGTTATAAGCATCTGCAGCCATCTTCAATTGTTGGAAGCCTTGAGCATAAGCAACAGCTTGCCCCAATTGCAAAGCCTTGCCTAAATTATCTACCAAATCAGCTGGTACTTCACCATTCCAAGTAATTTCCTTGCCTGAACGTGTTGATGCCTTAGACATAAACCGAGCCAAAACAGCTTCCGCAATTACACTAATCGGTGTGCCTAAACGAATAGCATCCTCAAGCATCCAGTTACCAGTTCCCTTGTATGAAGCCACATTTAAAATATGGTCAATCACGTAATCAGGAGTTAAGTCATCTTTTTGCTTCAAAACTTCTGCTGTAATTTCACTAAGGTAAGCTTCAACAACCCCTTGGTTCCAATCAGCAAAGATTTGTGACATTTCACTATTAGTCTTGCCTGCAATCTTACGTAAAATATCATAAACTTCAGAGAATTCCTGCATAATGCCGTATTCAATTCCGTTATGAACCATCTTAACGTAATGACCACTGCCTTCAGGGCCAATAAAGCTAACACATGGGCGACCTTCAGTATTTTTAGCAGCAATTGCTTCTAAAATAGGCGCGACTTGCTTATATGCTTCTTCATCGCCACCCGGCATTAATGCTGGGCCATTCAAAGCACCTTCTTCACCACCAGAAACACCCATTCCAATAAAGTGAATACCGTGCTTCTTCATTTCGTTGAATCGACGATTAGTATCATTAAAGTTAGAATTACCACCATCAATTAAAATATCGCCTTGATCCAGTAAAGGCAATAAAGTATGTAAAGTTTCGTCAACTGGACGACCAGCGGCGATTTGAATTAAAATTTTGCGGGGTTTTTCTAATGAATTGACGAATTCTTCCCAAGAATAAGTAGGTTTTAACTTATCGTCTTCATATTTCGCAAAAGCATCAACTTCCGGCTTATCAATACTATAACCAGAAACTGAAAAGCCACTATTTCTGACATTTAAAGCAAGATTCTTACCCATTACAGATAAGCCAATTATTCCAAATTGTTGCATATTTTATCCTCCACTTATTAAATTTATCCTCTATTATTATACTTATAAGTACGCAAAAAAGCGAAACCTTTTTATTAGTTCCGCTTTTTTATTTGTAATATTAACGATTAATTAACATTAAGCTTCTGAAGCACCTGAAGCAGCATCTTCATCGTCTGAAATGCCAAAAGCATCATCGTTAACGCCGTATTTTTCAGCAAAGTAGCTGAATGGCTTCAAACCTTGTGCTTGGTATTTTTCAACAAATGCTGGGTCATCAAGAGTGTTCAATTCAGTTGAGTATGGCATGTCGTGAGTAAGCTTAACGTCTACTAACATTGGCTTATCAGAACTCTTCCATTCCTTAACTGCATCTTCAAATTCTTGCTTAGTACGTACAGTTACACCCTTAACGTTCATACCTTCAGCAACCTTTGCCCAGTCGTTATCTGGAAGGATAACACCTGATAATGGTTGGTGTGATTGGTCTTCTTGTTCAGCTTGGATGAAACCAAGAGTTTCGTTAGTGAAGACAACGTTCATGATGTGCATGTTGTAACGAGCTTGGGTCAATAATTCTTGACTCATCATTGCAAAACCACCGTCACCACCAAGGTTCCAAACTTCACGGTCTGGGCAAGCAGTTGCAGCAGCTACAGCAGCTGGTGAACCAAAGCCCATAGTTGCGTACAAGCCTGAAGTTGCCCAAACTTGGTTATCGTGCAAGTTCATCAAACGTTGGAAGTCAATGTTGATGTTACCAACATCGATACCAAACATAGCATCGTCTGAAGCGTACTTGTTAATAATGTCAAAGATTGGTTCACGACGAATTGGCATTTCATCTGCATCGTCAAAGCTGTGTTGCCATTCTTCCCAGTTCTTACGGTCTTCAACACCAGCTTTGTAAAGTGGTGATTCTTCACGAGCTTCACCAGCATCGATGATAGCTTGCAAACTCTTGGCACCGTCAGCCAAAATTGGAAGATCAACAGCGTGACGCTTACCTAATTTTTCTGAATCGATGTCGATTTGGATCATCTTAGCCTTAGGGTTAAAGAAGTAGCTTGAGAATGGTGAGTCGTTACCAACCCAAACAACCAAGTCAGCATGAGTTTGGATGTCGTCACTTGCCTTAGGAGCACAACGACCAATTGAACCCAAGTATGCTGGAAATGCATCTTCAACGATACCCTTACCAAGAACTGATGACATAATTGGCATCTTGAACTTGTCTGAGAAAGCCTTCAATACATCGCCGTGACCCTTAAGTCCCATACCAAAGTAAACTACTGGGTTAGTTGCTTCTGCAATCATCTTAACTGCGGCATCAATTGATTCCTTAGTTGGTGCAGCGTAGTTAGGCATAGCAGTTAATGAGTTAGCAGTAACACGGAAGTTGTCGCTGATCTTTTCCCAACCAAAGTCTTTTGGCAAGATTAAAACAGCAGGACCCTTCTTAGCATAAGCTTGACGAAGAGCTTCATCCATCATCCGTGGAATTTGATCAGCTGCTTTAACTTGGTGATTCCAAACAGCAACGTTGTCAAACCAAGGCTTTTCATCAAAAGCTTGGAAGAAGTTCATGTCTTGACGGCTAACAGGAACGTTAGCAACGATAGCTACCATTGGAGTCTTGTCGTATTTAGCGTCGTATAAACCGTTCATCAAGTGAACAGCACCAGGTCCAGCTGAACCGAAACATACACCAACTTTACCAGTCAGCTTGTATTCAGCTGAAGCGGCTAAAGCACCAGCTTCTTCGTGACGAACTTCGATAAACTTAAGCTTGTCTTTGAAATTAAGAATAGCATTCATAGTTGAATCGAATGAACCACCTGGATAACCAAAGATGTGGTCAATATCCCAATCAACTAATACTTGAAGCATTGCATCTGAGCCATTAATTTTTGTCATTTGAGCGTATCTCCTTCAAATAAATCACTTACATACAGTATTAAAACATATAATTTCATAATTACAAGTAACTGAATTGCAAATAAATCAAGCTCCAGAAGATAGCTAACAAAATATAAAAAGTAACGTAATCAAAAAATCTGAAACTGTAAATTTATCGTTAAGTTGACTTTATCAGGCAGAAATCGCTTTATTTGCGATATTTTATAGGGAATTTTAGCCTAGATCAAACAATAACACCATTAATATATATTTGTATAAATAAAAAAACGAAATCAAAATAAATTGATTTCGTTTCTCTAAAAATAATTAATATTGTTTATTAAGTATTAGTGTTCTGAAGCACTTGAAGTAGTGTCAGTTTCTTCTGGTTCAGGTTCTGGTTCTTCTTCTTCAGAAGCGCCTGAAGCAGTGTCTTCTACAAGGCCATACTTGTCAGCAAAGTAGCTGAATGGCTTCAAACCTTGTGCTTGATACTTCTCAACAAATTCTGGGTCATCAAGAGTGTTCAATTCAGTTGAGTATGGCATTTCGTGAGTGAACTTAACGTCAATCAACATTGGTCCATCCATTTGCTTCCATTCTTTAACTGCATCTTCAAATTCTTGCTTAGTACGTACAGTTACACCCTTAACGTTCATACCTTCAGCAACCTTTGCCCAATCGTTGTTAGGAATAATAACACCTGACAATGGTTGGTTAGATTCATCTTCTTGTTCAGCTTGGATGTAACCTAAAGTTTCGTTAGTGAAGACAACGTTGATAACGTGCATGTTGTAACGAGCTTGAGTTAATAACTCTTGACTCATCATTGCGAAACCACCGTCACCGCCAAGGTTCCAAACTTCACGTTCTGGATGAGTAGTTGCAGCAGCAAGTGATGCTGGAGTACCAAAGCCCATAGTTGCGTACAAGCCTGAAGTTGCCCAAGTTTGGTTATCATGTAAGTTAACTAAACGTTGGAAGTCAATGTTGATGTTACCAACATCAATAGCAAACATAGCATCGTCTGAAGCATATTTGTTGATGATGTCAAAGATTGGTTCACGACGAACTGGCATTTCATCTGAATCAACAAAGCTTGCTTGCCATTCATCCCAGTTCTTACGGTCTGCAAGAGCAGCCTTGTAAATTGGTGATTCTTCACGGTCTTCGCCAGCATCGATCATTGCTTGCAAAGTCTTAGCACCGTCAGCCAAAATTGGAACATCAACAGCGTGACGCTTACCCAATTTTTCTGAGTCAACATCAATTTGGATAACCTTAGCCTTAGGATCAAAGAAGAAGACTGAGAATGGTGAGTTGTTACCAACCCAGATAACTAAGTCAGCATGAGTTTGAATATCATCACTGGCCTTTGGAGCAACACGGCCAATTGAGCCCATGTATGCTGGAAATGCATCTTCAACAATACCTTTAGCAATAACTGATGACATAATTGGAGTCTTAAACTTGTCAGCAAATGCCTTTAAAACATCGCCGTGACCCTTCATACCCATACCATAGTATACTACTGGGTTCTTAGCTTCTTTAAGAACTTTAAGAGCTGCTTCAACATCAGTCTTCTTAGGAGCTGCATAGTTAGGGATAGCTTCTAATGAGTTATAAGTTACACGGAAGTTATCGTTAATCTTGTCCCAACCAAAGTCCTTAGGAAGGATTAAAACTGCTGGACCCTTCTTAGCATATGCTTGACGAAGAGCTTCGTCCATCATGCTAGGAACTTGGTCAGCTGTCTTAATTTGGTGGTTCCAAACAGCTACGGAATCAAACCAAGGCTTTTCATCAAAAGCTTGGAAGAAGTCAATATCTTGACGACTAGTTGGTACGTTAGCAACGATAGCTACCATTGGTACCTTATCGTATTTAGCATCGTACAAACCGTTCATCAAGTGAACAGCACCAGGTCCAGCTGAACCAAAACATACACCAGCTTGGCCAGTGAATTTGTATTCAGCAGCTGCTGCCAAAGCACCAGCTTCTTCGTGACGAACTTCAATGTATTTTAACTTACCTTTGAAGTCGTGAATAGCGTTCATTGTTGAGTCAAATGAACCACCTGGGAAACCATAAATATGATCAATATGCCAGTCCAATAAAACTTGGAGCATAGCATTTGCGCCATTAATTTTTGCCATTTTAAAGTGCATCTCCTTAAATACATGTTTACTTACATAATGTATTAAAACATATAATTTCACAATTTCAAGTATGCACTTACGTTAATAAAGTACTGGGGTTTCAGCTGGAAACAAGAAATATTTTCACAATTTTGATAGCACTATCATTGGAAACGTTTTTACAGCAATATTTATGCTTGTTATTAGTTGATCATTCTTCCAACATAATTGGCAAATTTTAAAGATAAAAAATTTAAAATATTTTTTTACTTCTTAATTTTTTGATAACGGCCGTTTTGAATATAGACACTCAAAATAGCCAAATCAGCCGGATTAACACCCGAGATTCTTTCCGCCTGAGCTATTGTCTCAGGCCGAATCTTAGCGAATTTTTGTCTTGCTTCGGTTGCCAAGCCATCAATTGCATTATAATCAATGCCTGCTGGAATCTTTTTAGCTTCTTGACGGTGAAGACGGTCAATCTGAACTTGTTCTTTTTTAATATATCCGGCGTATTTAATATTGATTTCAACCTGCTCTTTAACATAGCGGTCTGGTGAGATTTTCTCTCCTGTAAGCCGTTCAATGTCGTCAATCGTTACTTTAGGACGTCTTAAAAAGATATCTGCTTTAACACCAGCGCTCATTTGATTTTCGCCAATTCCACTCAAATATTGTTGGATTTCAAAATTCGGATGAATCGTTAAACTAGCCAATTTTGCCTTAACAATCGCAATTTGTTTTTTCTTATCTTCAAACTCAGCGTAGCGTTCATCGGAAATTAAACCGAGCTTATAACCATAATCAGTTAACCGTAAATCAGCGTTATCATGACGCAAAATCAACCGGTACTCAGCCCGCGAGGTAAGTAAACGATATGGTTCTTCAGTTCCCTTGGTTACCAAATCATCAATTAATACCCCAATGTAGGCTTCATCCCTACCTAAAGTAAAACCAGGCTTACCAGCAGCACGCAAAGCAGCATTAATACCGGCAATTAATCCTTGACCAGCGGCCTCTTCATAGCCAGAGGTGCCGTTCATTTGACCAGCAGTAAACAGATTCTTAATATTTTTAGTTTCCAAAGTATGTTTTAACTGCCACGGATCAACAACATCGTATTCAATTGCATAACCCGGGCGCATCATTTCGGCATGTTCTAACCCGGCAACTGTATGCAGCATTTGTAGCTGAACCTCTTCTGGCATTGATGTTGAAAAGTCGCCAACATAGACTTCCTTAGTGTTTTTGCCCTCTGGCTCAAGAAAAATTTGGTGGCGCGGCTTATCAGCAAACCGGACAACCTTAGTCTCAATTGACGGGCAGTAACGTGGGCCAACACCCTTGATCTGACCAGAAAACATCGGCGAACGCGTCAAGTTTTCGTTAATAATCTTGTGCGTTTCTTCGTTGGTATAGGTCATCCAGCAAGATACTTGCTCTTTTAAGTAGTCTTCATCCCTACTGGTGAATGAAAAATGCCGCGGCTCTAGGTCTCCTGGTTCCTCTTCAGTCTTGGAATAGTCAATCGTATTACCGTTAACGCGGGGCGGGGTACCTGTCTTGAAGCGGCGCAATTTAAAACCTAATTTTTCTAAATTTTCAGACAATTTAATTGCCGGCACTGTATTGTTAGGACCTGAGGAATAATTTAACTCGCCAATAAAGATCCGGCCACGAGCAGCTGTTCCTGTTGTTAACACAACGCTCTTAGCGTGATAGCGGGCACCAGTATTCGTAATTAATCCCGTACATACCCCATCTTCAATAATTAATTCATCAACTGTTGCCTGGCGCAAAGTCAAGTTAGGGGTATTTTCAATGACATCCTTCATTCGGTCATGATATTCCCACTTGTCAGCTTGAGCTCGCAAAGCACGCACGGCTGGACCCTTACCCGTATTCAGCATCCGCATTTGGATATAGGTAGCATCAATATTTTTACCCATTTGCCCGCCCAAAGCATCAATTTCACGCACAACGGTTCCCTTAGCTGGACCACCAACTGACGGATTACATGGCATAAAGGCAACCATATCCAGGCTAATTGTCAGCAATAAAGTCTTCTGGCCCATTCTAGCACTAGCCAAAGCGGCTTCACTGCCGGCATGACCGGCACCAACAACTATGACATCATAATCATTTGAGTCGTAACTCTTAATCATTTCCACTTCTACTCCTATTTTCCTAAACAAAATTGACTGAATAATTCGTTAACCAGCTCATCAGGACTACTTTCACCCGTAATTTCACCTAAAGTATCCCATGCACCGTTAAAATCAATCTGGGCAATATCCACTGGCACTTCATCGTTAACCGCTTGAATGACGTCTTGTAGCTGCTTTTTGGCCTTTTCTAAAAGTCCCACTTGACGCTGATTAGTAACCATTACTTGATCGTTAGAATTTTCAATCCCGCTAAAGAACAATTTTCTGATTGCTTCCTCTAATTCCGTAAGGTTTTTTTCTTGTAAAATCGACGTGGCAATTACTTCACTGCCAGTTAATTTTTTGATTTCCGCAACCGTTAATTTTTGACCCAGGTCAGTCTTATTTAAAATCACAATCCGCTTCTTAGCATCAGTTGCGGCTATTAGTTCCTTGTCTTCTGGCGATAAATCTTGACTTGAATCGAGCAAAAGCAACACCAAATCTGCCTGCGCCAAGGCTTTTTTCGACCGTTCAACACCAATTTTTTCAACTTTATTGTCGGTATCCCGAATCCCAGCTGTATCAATTAACTTTAATGGTACGCCTTTAATTGAGACGTATTCCTCCAGCGTATCGCGGGTTGTTCCTGCAATATCGGTAACAATCGCCTTATCGCTTTTAGTCAAATAATTAAGCAGCGATGACTTACCAACATTAGGCTGACCAATAATCGCCGTTGCCAGCCCGTTGCGCAAAGCCGTTCCTTCAGCGGCAGTATCGAGCAGCTGCGTGATTTGCTCACTAACTGAGCGAGAAACGGTTGCCATCTGGTTAGCAGTAATGGTATCGGCATCATATTCAGGATAATCGATGTTAACTTCAACATTTGCCAAAGTATCCAAAATTTCCTGGCGCATTGCCCGAATTTTTTCGAGTAAGCCACCTTCGAGCTGCTTTTCGGCAACTTGACGCGCCTTATCAGTCTTAGCACGCACAATATCCATAACGCTTTCGGCTTGGGTCAAGTCAATTCGACCATTAACAAAGGCACGCTTAGTAAATTCCCCAGCCTCTGCCATGCGTGCACCCTCTTTTAAGAGTAATTGCAAAATCCGGTTAGTAACAACAATCCCGCCGTGACAATTGATTTCAACAATATCCTCGCGGGTAAATGTCTTCGGTGCCAGCATGACAGAAACCATCGCCTCATCGATTACCTGCTTGGTTTTCGGCTCAATTACATGACCATAATGAATTGTATGACTAGGTACTTTGGCTAAATTAGCACCTTTAAAAACCCGATTAGCAATCTCAACGGCATCTTCACCCGACATGCGGACAATCGAAATTCCGCCTTCGCCAATTGGTGTTGAAATAGCTGCGATTGTATCAAATTCGGTTAACGTTTGTGCCATAATTTCTCCTTTTCAAATAAATTTCAATAAAAAAAGCGCATTATAGCACCACGAAAAATTCGTGATGTATAAAGCACTTTGACTACTTTATCTAAAAATCACTTTAGATTAAATATTTACTTTTTACGCTTTAAACGTTTATAGGTTCTTCTAAGTTGACGTTTGCGTTCACGCTCGGCTTCTGCCTTAGCTTCTTGCTCCTTGCGATATTTAATCGGATTTTGCAAAATGAAGGTTTGACCAACCTGGAAGAGGTTAGAAACTACCCAGTACAAGACAATCGCTGACTGGAAGTAAATTCCCATTACACCGACCATAATCGACATTCCATAAGTCATCAACTTAGTTGATCCTGTCTGTGATTCCTTCGGCGTTGACAACTGACTGATGTAAGTTGACAAGAACGTCAAAGCCATCGACAAAATCGGCATAATGAAGTAAGGATCTGGTTTACCTAAATCCATCCATAAAAAATGACCTGTCTGAAGTTGCGGTGTTTGCCAGATTGCGCCGTACAAGGCATACATTACCGGCAACTGAATAATCAGCGGTAAACAGCCCGCATACGGGTTAATTCCAGCTTCTTTATAAAGCTTATTAGTTTCTTGAGACAATAACGTCCGCGATTCCGTATCATTACCCGGATACTTCTTGCGTAACTCATTCAATTCCGGTTGAATTGCCTGCATCTTAGTTGTACTTTTAATGGAAATCGCACTAAGTGGGTACAAAATAAGACGTACAATAACAGTAAAGACAATGATTGCCCAACCATAGCTATTGCTCATAATTTTAGCCAGCCACAAGATAAAGGCCGACATATAATAAATGATCCAGCGATTCCACCAACTGCCACTAGTATGCGAAACTGGTGCCACTTTGGCATTAGTTTGCGCTGCACAACCCGTTAAAACAACGGCAAGTGCAACAACTGCCAGCAGTGTAAGCAGACGTTTGACATTTCTCTTAGTTAAAATGTCTTTCACTCTAATCTTCCTCAACTTCATCAGGTATTTCTTCAATAATATTGGCCAAAAAGAGTGCATGCAGCAAGTTCTTCTTCACTTCAGCCATACCAAAATTACGCGTATACGGTCTAGCAATCACTAAAAAATCAATTTGCGCTTCAATTGCAGGCTTGTATTCAGTTAGAACTGCACGAATATAACGTTTGAGCCGGTTGCGAACAACGGCGGTATGACCCACCTTTTTGCCAACAGAAATTCCCACCCGGAAGTGGCTATTTTCTGTTTTATCTATTTTATAGATGACAAAGGCACGGTTTGCCACTGAATTACCCGATTTAAAAACTCGCTGAAAATCACTTTCAGTTTTAACTCGATAAGACTTTCTCAAAACGTTTCATTCCACTCTTGTATACTAAAAAAACCACTGGGATTCAGTGGTTTAAGCAGATAAGACTTTTCTACCCTTTGCACGGCGTCTAGCTAAAACCTTGCGGCCATTAGATGTACTCATCCGTTTCATAAAGCCATGAACTCGTGAACGGTGACGCTTTTTAGGTTGGTAAGTTCTCTTAGTTGTCATTAAACTACACCTCCATTTTTATATGCTAACTGCACAATTTAATATCTAGAATAGCATGATTAAAGTAAAAAACCAAGTAAAAATGCTAATTAATTTTGGATTAGTCAGATAAATTTTTTAGCCGCTGCTATTCTATCTGTGTAGTTTTTGCTAAATTATTTTTCCACAATTTAATAATTCACAGCTCATCTTCAAAAATTATCCACAATCTACATCCTGTTAATAAAAATATCCACATCATGTAGATATAATTCCACAAGCACAATAATATACTGATAAACCAGCGAATTTTATCCACAGTAAGACACTATTTAGTTTTATCCACAGTCAAATTATCTACAAAAATTTCATTTACCTAAATAATCTTTTCCACATCCTGTTAATTCTTAATTTCTTTTATTCGCTTGTGGAAAACATTTTGCTTAGATGGTAAAATAACTTGGGTAAAAAATTATTGGAGGAGATACTTTGTTTGATATTAATAAATTTTGGCAACATTTTAATAACGAAATGCGTGAACATTTTAATGAAGTTGCCTACAACGCTTGGTTCAAAAATACTAAACCACTTTCCTACAATAAGGAGACACATGAATTAAAAATTGCCGTGCAAAATCCGGTAACTAAAGGATATTGGGAAAAAAATTTGGCTGCGCAATTAATTCAGTCGGCATACGGTTATGCCAATATTGAAATTACGCCGGTTTTTCAAATTGAAGGTGAACGCAGTACTGAACGAATTGTAACGCCCAAGCTGCAAACACAAATTTCGCAGCAACAGCAAGTCGAACACACGCACAATGCCTTTGTCCGCAATCTCAAGTTAAATGAAAAATACACCTTTGATAACTTTGTTCAGGGTGAAGGCAACAAGTTAGCCGCTGGTGCTGCTCTTGCCGTTGCTGACAGTCCGGGGAGTTTTTACAATCCGCTATTTATTTTTGGCGGTGTTGGTCTTGGTAAAACGCACCTAATGCAGGCTATCGGTCACCAAATGCTGGCCGAACGTCCGAATGCAAAAGTTGTTTACATTCAAAGTGAAACATTCGTCAACGACTTTATTAATTCAATAAAAAATAAGACACAGGATCAATTCCGCGAAAAATACCGCACTTGTGACTTATTATTAGTTGATGATATTCAGTTTTTCGCGAAAAAAGAGGGCATTCAAGAAGAGTTTTTCCATACTTTTGAAACTCTTTATAATGACCAAAAGCAAATCGTAATGACCAGTGATCGGTTGCCAACCGAAATTCCGGATTTATCAGAACGCTTAGTTTCACGATTTACTTGGGGCCTGCAAGTTGAGATTACCCCACCAGATCTTGAAACCCGAATTGCTATTTTGCGTAAAAAAGCCGAGGCAGAAGACCTGACAATCGATGATGACACTTTGGATTATATTGCTTCACAAGTTGATACCAACATTAGAGAACTTGAAGGTGCTCTAGTTAAAGTCCAGGCACACGCAACAATTGAACGTGAGGACATTAACGTCAACCTTGCCCGCGAAGCTCTTGCCGACTTAAAATTGGTACAGAAAAATCGCGGCTTACAGATTTCTAAAATTCAGGAAGTTGTTGCAAACTATTTTCAGACTTCAACCTATGAGTTAAAAGGTAAAAAGCGGGTGCGACAGATTGTTGTTCCCCGGCAAATTGCCATGTATCTTTCTCGTGAACTAACGGACTCAAGCTTGCCCAAAATTGGTCAAGAATTTGGCGGTAAAGATCACACAACCGTCATGCACGCCTACGAAAAGATTAGTAAGGCTATTAAAACAGACTCAGATATTAAAACTGCCGTCTTTGATCTTAAGCAAATGCTTGAC